>JANNLW010000250.1:0-21978 GCA_031397145.1 Sphingomonadales bacterium
CCTCCCGCAGCCTGACGCACGATTACAGCGTCATCTGTAGGACGGATTTCCTCGCGATCTTCGAAATTGAGTTGGGTATCGTTGATGATTGGCAAAGATACACTTTCCAACAAGGCACGATACCCTTGCCAGTCAAGATGACCGCTCTTGAATCTCCCACACACGCGTCATGTTTCGGACGATAACCGGATTTGTGCAATGGTTTCGTGGCAAACAGGCCGAAGGGATCGGCCCTATTCCCATTCGATGGTGCCGGGCGGTTTCGATGTGTAGTCATAGACGATCCGGTTGATGCCCTTGACCTCGTTTACGATCCGCGTCGCAACGCGGGCAAGGAAGGTGCTTTCAAATGGATAGACGTCCGCGGTCATCCCGTCCGTCGAGGTAACGGCGCGCAGACCACAAACAAAGTCATACGTGCGCCCATCGCCCATTACGCCGACGGTGCGGACGGGCAGAAGGACCGCAAAGGCTTGCCAGATCTCGTCATAGAGTCCCGCCTTGCGAATCTCGTCAAGATAGATGGCATCGGCAAGGCGCAGAATATCGCAGCGATCCTTGGTCACCTCGCCGGGAATGCGGATCGCAAGGCCGGGCCCAGGGAACGGGTGCCGGCCGACAAATATATCGGGCAGTCCGAGCTCGCGGCCCAGAGCGCGAACTTCATCCTTGAACAGTTCACGCAGTGGCTCGACGAGCTTCATATGCATGCGCTCGGGAAGGCCACCAACATTATGGTGACTCTTGATCGTAACCGAAGGCCCACCGGTGAAACTGACGCTTTCGATGACGTCGGGGTAGAGCGTGCCTTGAGCAAGAAAATCCGCGCCTCCGACCCTTGCCGCCTCTTCCTCGAACACTTTGATGAACTCACCACCGATAAATTTGCGCTTGGCTTCGGGATCCGCGAGGCCGGCAAGACCGCCAAGGAAACGGTCTTCGGCGTCAACATGGACAAGTGTGATGCCGTAATGCTCACGGAACAGAGTAACCACCTGCTCGGCCTCTCCCAGCCGCATCAGGCCATGATCGACAAAGACACAGATTAACTGATCGCCAATTGCTTCGTGAATCAGGACAGCAGCCACCGCCGAGTCAACGCCGCCCGACAACCCGCAGATGACCCGGCCGTCGCCAACCTGCGCGCGGATATCGGCAATCTTTGAATCGCGAAATCCGGCCATCGTCCAATCACCCGCGAGACCGCACACCTTGTGAACGAAATTTGAGAGCAGTTTGGCACCATCCGGCGTGTGGACGACTTCAGGATGGAACATCACGCCAAAGAACTTGCGGGTTTCATCAGCCGTAATTGCAAACGGTGCGCCGTCCGACACAGCGACGGGTGCAAACCCGTCGGGCAGGTCAGTCACGCGGTCACCATGGCTCATCCAGACAGTCGGCCGATCTCCAATCGCCCAAACTCCATCGAACAACGAACAGGGTGCCTTGATCTCAATTTCTGCCCGACCAAATTCACGATTGTCATGGCTCGGGATGACGGTTCCTCCCAGTTGCTCGCACATTGTCTGCTGACCATAACAAATGGCGAGGATGGGAACTCCAGCCGTGAAAAAATGCTCGGGTGCGCGTGGACTATCGGCGTCTGCGACTGAGGCCGGCCCCCCGGCAAGGATGATCCCTTTCGGTTGCATCCGTGCAAACGCATCCGCAGCGGTATTGAACGGGGCTATTTCGCTGTAGACCCCCGCCTCGCGCACGCGTCGCGCGATCAGCTGGGTCACTTGGCTGCCAAAATCGACAATGAGTATTGAGTCTGTTGGGTGTAGTGTCATGGCAGGCCGTTAATGTTGGGTTGCTGCCCTGTCCAGTGGTTCAGGGGCGACTATTGGTCGTCCCAACTCACGACATCATCTTCGGCAATGCCAAGCGCCGCGGCCTTGCCGCCCGCAAGTTCAAGAACAGCGGCAACAGGTTCACCTGAATCCACAGGCTCAAGCGAATAAGGGACGGTTTCCGCTGCAATGCGGGCGATACTGCCATCGGCACGGATGAAAATCATGTCGAGAGGGATCACGGTATTCTTCATCCAGAAACTCGCATTGCGCGCCGGTTTCATCGGAAAAATCATGCCGCCATCGTCTGGGAGCGATTCTCGAAACATCAGGCCCCGGGCTTGTTCCGTCTCCGTCCGTGCAACTTCGACACGAAATTTTCGTATCGTCGTGGACGTCTTGATGGAAAGTGGAACCAGCGCACCTTGCGCGAGGGCTTCGCCCATCAATGGTGCGCCCTTGCACGCTGCAACTCCGACCAACATCAACGCAACACACCCAAGCCGGGCAAGCATCTTCATTGTTTCGTCACCTCAACTGCCAGCAGTCCTTTGCCGCTTTCCGTGATCCGCGCATTCAGCCGGTCTTCGGGTTCAATGTCAAGGATTCCAGCGCGTCTGAGCGTTTCCATATGAATGAAGATGTCGGCCTCATCATCAATTCGGTTCAAGAAGCCATACCCTTTCAAACGATTGAACCACTTGACCATCACTGGCTCCAGAGGGCCGGCGCCTTCAACCTGGCCTGCATCACTTCGATCAGCGCGCTGGGCCGAACGCAAGTCAAAATCAACGCCCGTCGCAGTGCCGAGGTCAAAGCTGACGACGCGTGTGGCCTGTAGTCCGCGATTGCGAATCACCGCGTCACAAATGACAGTCGCGCCTTCGGGCAACATACGGCGTCCATGCTCACGCAAGACCGAGAAGTGAATGAGAATATCCGCTGTTCCGTCATCCGGGATCACGAAACCAAAGCCGCGCGTTGCGTCAAACCACTTGATCCGGCCACAATAACTTTGGGCAGGCGGAACATCTAATGTACCGTCCGCTTCCAATGACCGGGCGTGGCCTGTTTCTTTTATTTCAGACTCACCGTTTTCGACCCAAGGTGCGCTAGCGTGCTGCGCTCCTTCCATATTCCTCTGCCCCTCGCTGAAAGAACCTCCGCAATATGAACCTAGCGGCGAAAGAAGACAAGTTTTTCCATATATTTGGTGAAAATCAATTATCGGCAAAATTTCCGTCTGCGGAACCGATTTCAAGGATTTTCCGCACGATCTCATAGCTGTGCCCCGCACGAACAAAGGCCGCCACGGCCCGATTTCGCGCCCTCGCTTCATCAAGCGGCGGGCCAAACGGCCCCAAGCGCTTGCGCCGTGCGAAAGTCATTGCAGCCTGAAAGGCCGAGTCGGTGTCGATACACGATGCAGTTGCCGCTTTTTCTGCAGAGATGCCTGCATGTCGAAGAGCAATGTTGAGCCTGTTCGCGCCGTAACCCCGTTTGAGCAGGGACGTAACGCGAGCCGAGGCAAACAGATCATCGTCAACATAGCCAAGGCGGGCGAACTCGCTGACCATTTCCAGCAAATCGGGGCGTGGTAGAGAATCATCCCAGCCGCGTTCTCTCAATTTTCGTTCAAGATAGTGTTTGAGGCGCGCCTGAGTCGTTGCATATCGACCAACATAATGCACGGCTAGCGCCCGAAAAGTCGTCGGATCGAGAGGTAGGCGAGGCCGTTTGGACCGAAAGGCTTGCTGTTCGCGGCTCATGCTGTCAAAATTGTGCCATAGTCGGCCCTGATGGAAAAGACCGACGAGCTGTGCCGTGCAGAATAATGGGATGGGCCACTGGATTTGACGCCAACCGCAACGCAAGACTCGCTCCCCCGAAGGTTTTCGGATTTTGAAACCGTGGGCGAAGCGCTCGACTATGCAGCCAGCGGCCTGCGCGGACTGAATTTTCATGATCCTCGCGGCCAGATTGCCCGGCCCTATCCTTATTCAGAACTGCGCCAGGATGCTTTGAAGGCCGCTTATCGCCTGATTGCGGAAGGCGTACGTCCGCAAGACAGGATTGCATTGATTGCGGAAACCGGAGCGGAATTTGCCGCCCTTTTCTTTGGCTGTATCTATGCTGGAGCCTGGCCGGTGCCTTTGCCGCTTCCCACCTCATTTGGTGGCCGGGATTCCTACATTGACCAACTTGCGGTCCAAATGAAGAGCGCCGATCCGAAACTGCTTTTCTACCCATCCGAGCTTGACACAATGGCAGGGGATGCGGCGCGCAGTTGCGGTGTGAAAGGGATGGACTGGGAAGGATTCGCAGATCGCCCCGCCAGCGAAGCGATACTGCCCGTGGCCCAGCCAGAAGATATCGCCTATCTCCAATACTCGAGTGGCTCGACCCGCTTTCCGCATGGCGTTGCCGTTACGCACCATGCGTTGCTCAACAACCTTGCGGCCCACAGCCACGGGATGGAATTATGCGACACTGATCGCTGTGTTTCATGGCTGCCCTGGTATCACGACATGGGACTCGTCGGGTGCCTTCTGTCGCCGGTTGCGAACCAGGTCAGCGCCGATTATCTGAAGACTGAGGATTTTGCACGACGGCCGCTCGCATGGCTAGATCTCATCAGCCGTAATCCTGGCACCACGCTCAGTTATTCGCCGACCTTTGGTTATGATATCTGTGCCCGCCGAATTTCGAGCCAAACAAAGGCGTCGGAACGGTTCGACCTTTCTCGCTGGCGTGTTGCGGGCAACGGGGCCGACATGATTCGCCCTGACGTCATGCAGTCGTTTGTGGATGCATTCCACGATGCCGGCTTCAAGGCGTCTGCCTTCCTGCCCAGTTATGGACTTGCCGAGGCGACGCTTGCCGTCACGATAATGCCGCCGGGCGAAGGACTTATTGTGGAACTTGTCGATGAAGGCGAACTTTCGGGCGAGCCACAGTCGACCGGAAAACCCCAACGTTTTCGCGCGATCGTCAATTGCGGCAAGCCGTGTCGAGATATGTCCGTTGAAATTCGCGACACAGATGGCGATGCACTGCCCGAACGGGCGATTGGAAAGGTCTGGGCGTCCGGCCCATCGATCATGCACAGCTATTTCCGCGACGATATTTCCACAGCCGCGTGCTTGAAGGACGGTTGGCTTGATACGGGAGACATGGGTTACATGTCGGGCGGTTACGTTTTCGTAGTCGGTCGGGCAAAGGACATGATCATCATCAACGGCAAGAACTATTGGCCGCAAGATATTGAATGGGCTGTAGAGCAGCTTCCGGGGTTCAAGGCAGGCGATATTGCAGCCTTTTCGGTCACAACAGCCAATGGTGAAGAAACCCCGGCAGTGCTGGTTCAGTGTCGCACCACGGACGATGCAGAACGAATGCAGCTGCGCGATACGATCCGCGAAAAAGTGCGGTCGATTACCGGCATGAATTGCGTAGTCGAACTTGTTCCCCCGCGAACCTTGCCGCGCACCAGTTCGGGCAAGCTTAGCCGTGCAAAGGCCCGAAACCTATATCTTTCAGGCGAAATTCAGCCCTTCAAACTTGCCGCCTGACAATATAACCGACACCGCTTACGATTTGCTAACTCCCGGTCGTTAAGTGCGGGTGCGTGACAAAGCGTAGTACAAGATCGACATCCGACACCAGCCATGACTGGTTGACTCTTCTGGGCATTCGCGATCCGGGAACGGAAGAATGGGCGCGAGTGAGGGCCGAGCAGGTCAATCTCGTCCAGAATTTTGCGCTTGTACGGCTGGCTGTCAGTATAATGGCTGGATGCGTCGTTATTGCGAGCCTCGGACCGACGGCTGCCCCAGCGGCGTTGCTGGCATGGTTTGCCGGCGTGGTGGTCGTTTCATTCTTGTTGGCCTGGCCACATATTGGCAATTCTAAGAGCTTTGCGGTCACTGCGACCCGCTTGGAACTGCATCGCGAAACGCTGAGCCTTGTTGCCGCGGCGCTTTGCTGGACTGCGCTGCCGATGACACTCGGGATCGACGGCGGGCGCGATCAGGTGCTCACGGTCTGGTCCGTCGCGACAGCAATGATGGGGTGCGCAGCCTTTGCGCTATCAGCCGTTCCAGCTGCAACGGCATGCTTTCTGATTACCGTCGGTCTGGGCCTTGCCTACATGATGTACAGCCTCGGGATGCCGCTGATTGCGTTAACTGCAATTGCCTATTCTGTTGCCCTGACTGCAGCCTGCCTGGTCAACGGCCGAACGATCATACTTCACAAGCTCAACCAGCTTGTCTTGAGGGACAAGACCGAAGTCGTCAGCCTCTTGTTGCGTGAATATGAAGACTCTGGCGGAGACTGGATGTGGCAAACCGATGCATCGCGATGCTTGACGCACGTGTCGCCACGTCTTGCGATTGCGTTGGGAGTTGAACCCACGACTCTCGAGGCCAAGCCTATCCTGCAAATGATCGCCGGGGACACCTGGGAAGCCGGCAATTTTCCTGCCGGGCTGCGGGAGTTTGCCGATCGCTTGAAAAACCGGGAAAGCTTCAGCGATCTTGTCCTCCCGGTCAAGATTAACGAGATCAATCATTGGTGGGAACTTTCGGCGTCGCCTCGTTATGATGATAGTGGCGTCTTCATTGGTTTCCGGGGCGTCGGTTCAGACGTAACGGAACAGCGTCGCAGCGCAGACAAAATCAACCGCATGGCCCGTTACGACACGCTTACGGGGATGCCCAACCGGCTACTCGTGACCGAAACTCTTGGCGTTGCGATGGCTGAAGCTGACCGCTGGCGCAGCCGTTGCGGGTTCATGATGATTGACCTTGACCGGTTCAAGGCCGTCAACGACACTCTGGGCCATCCAATTGGCGATCGTCTATTGACCCGCGTTTCGGAGCGGCTGCGCTCGATCATGAGCGAAAACGAACTCTGCGGACGCCTCGGTGGCGACGAATTTGGGGTCGTCGTCAAGGAGGCTAACGACCCTGCCAAAATGGCAAAACTCGCACAGCTGATCATCGATACGCTTTCGCAGCCTTATGAGGTGGATCAACACACGCTCTATATTGGCGCCAGCATTGGCACGGCGGTTGGTCCGCGCGATGGGCGCACCGTTGAAACACTTATCCGCTCGGCCGATCTGGCGCTCTATCGGTCAAAGGACGAAGGCGGCGGCGTTTTCAATTGCTATGAGCCCCAATTGCACGTCCATGCCGAGGAACGTCGCGTCATCGAAATCGCGCTGAGAAAGGCGCTCGAGCGCAATGAATTTGAAGTCCATTATCAGCCAGTGGTTAACGCCCAATCAGGCACGATCGAGAGTTTTGAGGCACTTTTGCGCTGGACCAACAAGGAGCTTGGTGTCGTTTCGCCGGCCAAGTTCATCCCCATCGCCGAAGATGCTCGTCTGATCGGCCCGATCGGAGAATGGGTCATGCGCACAGCGTGTTTGGAAGCTGCGAAATGGCCGTCGAGCGTGCGGTTGGCGGTGAATGTTTCTGCCGAACAACTGCACGATACAAACTTTGTCTCGATTGTTGTTTCCGCCCTGGCACAGGCTGGCCTTGAGCCCAACCGCCTGGAGGTTGAAGTGACGGAAAGTGTCTTCATGCATGAAGGGACGAATGCAGTTTCCGTGCTCGACAAGATTCTGGCGATGGGCGTCCGCCTGGCGCTCGACGATTTCGGAACTGGCTATTCCTCGCTTGGCTATCTTTCGAAGACCAAATTCTCTACAATCAAGGTCGATCGCA
This sequence comes from Sphingomonadales bacterium, assembly GCA_031397145.1. Classification (GTDB taxonomy): domain Bacteria; phylum Pseudomonadota; class Alphaproteobacteria; order Sphingomonadales; family Sphingomonadaceae; genus Aquisediminimonas. The sequence continues at coordinate 7,535 of JANNLW010000250.1, forward strand.
GCTTTGTTCAGGGCGCCGCGAAAAACGCTCCCGAAAGTCTCGCAATTATCCGGGCGGTCGTCGCGCTTGCCGACAGCCTGGGCATGTCCACAACCGCCGAAGGCGTGGAAACCGAGGAAGAATGCCGGATGGTCAACAAGCTTGGCTGCCGCAAGATTCAGGGCTATCTCTATGGAAGGCCGATGCCGGCAATCGAAGCGCGTGCCTTGCTTGGGGCCGACACCGAACGCGCCGTAGCCTGATCGCGGGTGACGGCATTTTTGCCGGTCGTGACTTTTCTGCCGGGGACATGATCTGGAAGATGATGGGCATGGTCTATGGCCATTCAAGGACAGGGCAGGATCTCGATTTTGTCGACTGGCCCCGGGTTTGTGGATGGATCCGGATGTTCCGCTTAGCAAACTCAATCATAGTTGCGACCCGAATGCCCACCTTGCACCACAAACGCCGTGCAAAACCTTCCCAGGAATCAGCCTTCCTGCAACTCTTGGAGCCAAAACGTTCGACCCCTTCGGCGATCGCTGGAAAACATCCTGTAAGGCGGACACCCTCTTCGCTCCGCCGCAGCGGTGCCGCGCCCTCGCGCAAACGTATTGGGGCCCGGTAGGCATCAAGCCATACTTGCGTAAACAAGCAGCCCATGGCCTCGAAAAATACTTCTACTCGGCGCCAGTATCAGCGCCGCCAGCTGCCTCGGCCAGTTCATCAAGCGCTTTCATTTTCGCAAAATTGACCACCTGGCGCGCAAGAATATCAAGTTGAGAGCGGATTCCGGGGTCTGACAAGTCCCCATTGTCGCTGAAGACGGGTTGCGCAGAATTGACGGTGACCGCCATCGGAGTTGGCCAGCCTCGCAACGCATGGGTAATAGAGCGCAAGGTTGCCAACGTCGAGCCGGTTGCTTGCCAGCCAGCCGCCACGGCGATCAATCCAACCGCCCGCCCCTCGAAATAAACGCGCTCATCCTTCGCCATGTCCTCGACATAATCGAGCGCATTCTTGATCAGCCCGGACACGGTTCCATGATATCCCGGCGAGGCAATGATGATGCCATCCGCCCGCCGCAATGCGGCGATGAAGGTCGCAACCTTGTCCGTTCGCTCACCGCCGTAGGAATACATTGGCATGTCGAGCGCCTTGCCATCGAAATAGGCGGTTTCAGCACCCGCAGACTCGGCGGCATCCAGTGCGTGGCGCAAAATGCGCTCCGTCGAGCCGGTCGGGCTTCCGGAGCCGCCTAGGCCGACAATCAATGGTCTGGTTTCGGTCATGTATTTCTCTCTAGCCGAGCCGTTCGGCGTGCCAATGAAGGTGATCAGCCATGAATGTCGAGATAAAATAATAGCTGTGATCATATCCGGGTTGCAGCCGGATCGTCGCCTTCTGTCCCGCCGCCCGACAGGCGTCTTCGAGAAGATGCGTTTTCAGCTGCTCACCGAGAAAATTATCGGCATCCCCTTGATCGACCAGCAAGTCCGGCAGGCGCGCGCCGTTCGCAATCAGGGCACAAGCATCATACTCCTCCCAGCCAGCCCGGTCATCACCCAGATACCCTGCCAATGCCTTGTGACCCCAAGGACAATCGAGGGGAGAAACGATCGGGGCAAATGCTGAGATCGACTTGAACCGACCCGGATTGCGAAGGGAAATTGTAAGAGCCCCGTGCCCACCCATCGAGTGGCCAGTGATGCCTTGCCGCGTCATGTCAGCCGGAAAATGCTCCGCAACAACAGCAGGCAATTCATTCTCGAAATAATCGCGCATCCGATAGTGCCGTGCGAATGGCTCTTGGGTCGCGTCAACATAAAAACCGGCACCCAGGCCGAAATCATATGCGCCTTGCGGATCGTCGGCGACCCCCTCCCCGCGCGGTGACGTATCAGGAGCAACGAAAATGAGCCCAAGCTTGGCACATGCCTCACGGTACTCGCCCTTGTCGGTCACGTTGGCATGCGTGCACGTCAACCCCGAAAGATACCAGATGACCGGCAGTTTTATGCCATCGCGATGTGGCGGCACGTAGACTGAAAACGTCATGTCAGTGCCGGTTGCCCTCGAGACGTGTTTGTAGACGCCCTGGGCACCGCCGTGGCTCTTGTTGATCGAAACCGTCTCGATGGTCATGCAAACTCCTTTGCAGGGATAGAAACAATCAACGGAGCATGCCCCCAATGCCGGAGTGCACGAACGAGGTCCATGACAGCCACTCCCATCGTTGCCGTGTTGCGTAGCGGATGGACATTGATCCGCTCCGATCCATTGAATGCGGCATCGAGCACGATTGTGACCTTGCCGCCCCTGTCGTTGATCGCCGCAACCGGCGTCACCGATCCCGGAGTCACGCCGAGAAGGCTTTCCATATCCTCTGCCTTGCCAAAGCTGACCTTCTTGCTCCCGATTGCTTCCGGCAGCGCTTTGAGATCCACGCGCGCATCAAAAGGAACAGTCACCAGCCAGAATTTTCCGCCGGCATCCTTGAGAAAGAGGTTCTTTGTGTGGGCGCCGGGAATGGTTTGATGCAGCACAAGACTTTCATCGACCGTGAAGACCGCCTGATGCTCGATCAACTCATGCGCAATGCCCAGAGCCGACAAATCCGAGATAAGGCGATCTTCATTAGTCATTCCGGTCTATTCGGCAACAAAGCTGAACGTGCAGAACTTGTTGCCATCCGGATCACGGATATAGGCGGCATAGGCCGTTGGCGAAAATGTTCGAGGTCCGGGTTCCCCTTCGCAAGTTCCGCCATTGGCCAATGCGGCTGCGTGGAACGCCCGCACGGCTTCGCGGCTTGGTGCAAGGAATCCGACTGTGCCTCCATTGGCATGGCAGGCAGGTTCGCCATTTGCGGGCGTGGTGATCATGAATTCAGGACCATCCACCCCAAACATCGTCGAGTGATCGGTCATGTCGCCCAGATTCTTGATCCCGAGCGGAGCAAGCGTAGCGCTGAAGAATGCCTTTGCCTTGGGAAGATCGTTTGTACCGACCATTACATGCGTGAATATTGCCATTTTCAAATCCTATTTATGTGTGTCTGGACCCAGCGGTGTGGTGACTTCGCCACCACACCGCGGCGTTCATCCCATGCGATTCAGGGCGCATAGCTTGTTGCCAGATGGATCACGCAAATAGGCGAGGTAAAGCTTACCCATTGCGCCTTCGCGGACGCCTGGCGCATCTTCACAGGTCGTTCCGCCATTGGCGATGCCAGCTGCATGCCAGGCATCGGCCTGTGCCGGACCATCGACCGCGAATCCCACTGTTCCGCCATTGGCGCCACAGGCAGGTTCGCCGTTTATCGGTTTGCTGATAGCAAAAATGCCTGTCTTGGTCATGTAGAAGACACGGCCCTTGTCATCCATATTGCCAGGCGGAACACCCAGCGTACCGAGCACGGCATCGTAAAACTTCTTCGATTCATTGAGGTCGGTAGCGCCGACCATGATGTGGCTGAACATGTTCTTTCTCCTTTGGGTTGATTCAGAAAACTACGACGCTGCGAATACTCTTGCCCGCATGCATCAGGTCAAATCCTTTGTTGATTTCTTCAAGCGACAAGACGTGGGTGATCATCGGATCAATCTCGATTTTTCCGTTCATGTACCAATCGACGATCTTGGGGACGTCGGTCCGGCCCTTGGCACCGCCGAACGCAGTGCCGCGCCAGTTGCGGCCAGTGACAAGTTGGAACGGGCGTGTGCTGATCTCTTTGCCAGCCTCCGCCACGCCGATGATGATCGATGTGCCCCAGCCGCGGTGGCAGGCTTCGAGTGCTTGCCGCATCACTGTCGTGTTGCCAGTGCAGTCGAACGTATAATCCGCCCCACCATCGGTCAGCGCGACGAGATGCTGGACGATGTCGCCATCGACGGTCTTGGGATTGACGAAGTGGGTCATCCCGAACTTCCTGCCCCATTCCTCTCGGTCAGGGTTGATGTCCACACCAATAATCATACCCGCGCCCGCCATTCGTGCGCCTTGCAGGACGTTGAGGCCGATCCCGCCGAGGCCGAAGATAATAACATTGTCGCCCGGCGCGACCTTTGCGGTGTTGACGACGGCGCCGACGCCAGTCGTTACGCCGCAGCCCACATAACAGGCACTATTGAATGGCGCATCGTCCCGTATTTTCGCCACCGCGATCTCGGGGAGCACGGTGAAGTTCGAGAAGGTCGAGCAGCCCATATAATGGAAGATGGTCTGCCCCTTGTAGCTGAAGCGGCTCGTTCCATCGGGCATCAGACCCTTGCCCTGTGTGGCCCGGATGGCAGTGCACAGGTTCGTCTTGCCCGACAGGCATGACTTACACTGGCGGCATTCGGGGGTGTACAGCGGGATTACGTGATCGCCGGACTTCACTGATGTAACACCTGCGCCAATCTCGCGCACAATCCCTGCGCCCTCGTGACCAAGCACACTTGGAAAGATTCCTTCCGAATCGAAGCCGTCGAGTGTGTAAGCATCGGTATGGCAGATACCGGTTGCCATGATCTCGACCAAAACTTCGCCAGCTCGCGGCCCGTCAAGATCAAGTTCGACGATCTCGAGCGGCTTCTTGGCTTCAAACGCAACGGCGGCACGGGTCTTCATTGCTGCGACTCCTCAAGAAATAGTATTTGTTGCTAGTAACGCGCGGTTCACATTGCCAGCATCAACCCCGCCAGCGCTGCGCTCATTAGGTTTGCAAGTGAACCCGCTGCAAGTGCCTTTAAGCCCAATTTTGCAATCACTGGCCGTTGATTTGGGGCAAGACCCCCAGTCACGGCCATCTGGATGGCAATCGAACTGAAATTGGCAAAGCCGCACAATGCAAAAGTGACGATCGCGACGGTCAAGGGAGAGAGTGTTTCTTGTATCTGGCCGAGGTTTATAAAGGCGACAAATTCATTGAGAACGACTTTTGTCCCGAACAGTCCGCCGGCCTGACCGGCTTCGCTCCAGGGAACATTGAGCAAAAACATTACTGGTTTGAAGATTGTCCCGATGATAGCCTGAAAACTCAGTTCCGGATGGCCGAACCAACCGCCAATCCCTCCCAAAATTCCGTTTGCAAGCGCGACTAGCGCGACGAATGCCAGAACCATCGCACCCACAGCGACTGCCAGCTTGACGCCAGTTTGCGCGCCCTGTGCTGCTGCCATGATGATGTTCGCTGGCTTTTCGTCGTCATGGCTGGCCTCGGCGAGAATAACCGGCTCAATTTCGGCATCCTTGGGATCGTCCGGCATCATGATCTTGGCCATCAGAATTCCACCGGGTGCCGACATGAAACTTGCAGCAAGAAGATAATCGATCTTGATCCCCATTGATGCATAAGCGGCAAGAATGGTCCCGGCGACACCTGCCATGCCCGACGTCATCACCAGAAAGAGCTGCGCCGGCGTCAGGCTTGCCAGATATGGCCGGATGACCAGCGGGCTTTCGCTTTGTCCGACAAAGATGTTGGCAGCAGCGCACAGCGATTCGACCTTGGAAACGCCCGTAACCTTCTGGATGGCACCGCCAACCCAGCGGACGATCAACTGCATGATGCCCAGATAGTAGAGTATGGAAATCAAGGAAGCGAAGAAGATGATGACCGGCAGTGCTGCAATGGCAAAGCTGTTGCCGCCAATCTCAGGTTTGGCAAGGGGCCCGAAGATGAAATCAATTCCGGCATGGGCATAACCCAAAAGGTTCGCAACGCCTTGCGACATGCCCGCGATGACAGCTTTGCCAGCGGGAACGTAGAGAACGAGCATGGCAATGACAGCCTGCAACGCGAAAGCTGCGCCGACGACGCGCAAACGAATATGCTTGCGGTTCGACGAGAGCGCGAGCGCAACGAGCAAGATGAGCGCGATACCGGCTGTGCCAATGAGCAAACGGTTCATTGGGTGGATGTTCCCCCTATTCCACTTAATACAGTGCAGTGCGGATCAACGGATGCGAATCCGGCATGCCATCGCCGACACTACACGCGGCAAGATAATCAGCCACCCCCTGATTGGCGGCCTCGTCGCTTGCTGCATGGACAAATGCCAACGGTTCCCCAGCCTCGAGAGAAATGCCAACAGGCACAATATCGGAGAAGCCCACCGAAGCATCAATTGCGTCAGAAAGTCGTTTCCGCCCGCCTCCAAGTTTTACAACTGCCTCACCGATAGCTCGGGCGTTGGTGCAGACAAGCCGCCCCCGTCTTGGCGCTGGAACCGGACGGACGACGGGCGCCTTGGCGAGATAATGATCGGGATTTTCGATCAAGTCGGATGGACCGCCCTGAAAAGCGATCATCGACGAAAACCGTTCGGCGACTTCGCCAGACGTAATTGCGCGCTGTATCCTTAGTTCACCCTCTTCAATTCCACCCATTGCCAGCATTTCCAGCGCAAGCGCCTGCGTAACTTCGCCAAGTCGCGTTTCCCGTTTGGTGCCGGTCAGCCAGTCAATGCATTCGCGCACTTCGAGCACATTGCCCACCGCTGATCCCAGTGCTTGATTCATGTCGGTGATCATGACGCGGATGGGCATACCCATCGCCTTGCCGGCACCGATCATCGCCTCGCCCAATGCCCGCGCTGCCGACTCCTCGACCATGAAGGCACCATTGCCGGTCTTGATGTCCATCACAAGCGCCTGCACACCGGCAGCAAGCTTCTTCGACAGAATCGATGAGGTGATGAGCGGGATTGATTCAATCGTCGCAGTGACATCTCGGATTGCATAAAGTGGGCCGTCCGCCGGAGCGAAATGATCGGATTGGCCCACGATCGCGCATCCAACGGTTTTCACTGTGGTTATGAAATCATCCAGCGACAATTCGGTTCGATAGCCTGGGATGCTTTCCAGCTTGTCGATTGTGCCGCCGGTGTGACCAAGTCCGCGCCCTGCAACCATCGGCACAAAACCGCCACAGGCAGCCACCAGAGGTGCAAGAATAAGGCTGACCTTGTCCCCCACCCCGCCGGTCGAATGCTTATCGATCACGGGACCTGACAGGTCACATTTGTGCCATTCGATGATTTTACCCGAAGCTGCCATCGCCTTGGTCAGCATCGCAGTTTCGTCAAAACTCATGCCGTTGAGGTAGATTGCCATTGCAAGTGCAGCGGCTTGCTCCGGCGGGCAGTTTGCATCGGCAAGTTCACTGGCGAAACGCGCGATTTCGGATTGGGAAAGTGCCTTGCGATCGCGTTTGGCGCGGATGATTTCGAGGATAGACATTTCCCCGTTCTAAAAGCCGGTGCCCGGTTATCAAGGCCGCCTCAAAAACAGTTGGGGGCCGAACCCGTTTCCGGTTCTGGCCCCCACCCTCGATACACAACCAGAGGGTATCTCTAATCTGTTGAACTGGGACGGTTGCTAGCAGCGGCGCCCGTCAGACCGCTCGATCGCGCGCCCGGCCAGTGCGCCCGCGCCTGCACCAATGATTGCGCCTGCAGTCCTGTCGCCCCGCCGTCCGACGACGGCCCGGCCAAGCAATCCACCTGCGATCGCGCCAATGATCAGGCCGCCAGTGCCCTTGCTGCACCGATCATCGCGATATGAGCGATAGCGTCGGTCATAGCGCCGATCGTTCTGATAGCGATCATCATAGCGAGATTGGTCATAGCCCTGATTTTGATAATAACCGTCCTGGCTGTAGCCATAGTTTCGGTCGTATCCATGATGGCGCGCCATTGCTGGCGAAGCAGGGACAAGAGCGATGCTTGCGGCTACAAGCATAGTTGCGAATTTGCTCACAATATGTGTCATCGATTTTCTCCACTGTCGCCTGGATCAACGTTTGATGATCCGGATTGCGTCGGTAAAAATTTGACTAGTATGATTCGCTTGAGTGCTTCCTGAACATGGATGTTAGCTGCTGTTCATCTTCCGATCCTTGGTGGCAACGGATCGAAAGGCAGCTAATGGCAAGGATGATGTTGCTCCGCTTAATTTCCTCGCTGCTGTGCCTTGTGCTCGTCAGTTCAGCCGAACTGGACACGCCACCATTTTCGGGATCGAAGCGAGTCGCCGTCACGATTCAGCCTGTTTCAATCGCCAAGGTCCCGCATGCCCGCCTTTTGAAACCGCTGGGCGGTTGGGTACTTTCGAGCGACGACAGAGATTTTGGTGGCTTGTCTGCCTTGTCCATTGGCAAGACGATGATTGCGGTGGCCGATACAGGAACCGTCTATCGCTTCGCTGAGGATTGGCGCACCGTGCAGATCGATTCATTGCCGCGAGGCTGCGTGCCGAACCAACTCAAGCGCGAACGAGATGCGGAATCGCTCACTCGCGATCCCGACACGGGTCAAATCTGGATAGGGTTCGAGTATCGCAACCTGATCTGTCGAATTGACCCTATCGGCACCACAAAGGCTTATGCGCCGCCGTCGATGGCGCGCTGGCCAAAACTGGGTGGCCCGGAAGCAATTGTGCGCCTTGCCGATGGACGTTTTCTTGTTTTTGCCGAAAAGGCAGCGACCGGTGGCACAATCACCCCGCTGTTGGTGTTCAATGGCGATCCGGTTCGCGCCGACACCAAGGTCGTGACCATGCGATACCGGACTTGGCCTGGTTACCAACCTTCGGATGCCGCTGTATTGCCCGACGGGCGGGTACTGATACTCAATCGGCGCTTTGCATTCCCGTTCCGCTTTTCCACAATCGTCACGCTGGTGGAGCCGTTTGAAGCGAAGCCGAACACATTGATTGAAGGACGACCTGTAATTGTCCTCGCGCCACCGCATATTGCAGACAATTTTGAAGGGCTGAACGTCGAAACACAGGGGTCCCGCACATTCGTCTGGCTGCTCTCGGACGACAACTTTCTGCCGCTACAACGCACCCACCTGTTGAAGTTCGAGCTTGTAGCGCCCCGATCAGGCCGCGACGGTCACTGACGCCTTTTTGACGATATCGCGCTTGAGCCGGCGAGCCTTGAGGCTGAGCTTTTCATCGGACGTCTTGGTCAGCCAATTGTCGAGCCCGCCGACATGTTCAACCGAGCGCAGGCCATGCGTCGACACGCGCAGGCTTACGCCCTTGCCCAACGCTTCGGAAAGCAATGTCACATTCTGCAGGTTCGGCAGAAACGTGCGCTTCGTCTTGTTGTTGGCGTGAGACACATTGTGTCCTACTTGGCGACCCTTGCCGGTCAGCTCGCAAATGCGCGACATATCAATCGTCCTGAATTTGATTCGGGTTATTCCGGAAAGCCCGCGCCCCTAATGGTCACGATGGCTTTCGTCAACACCGGGCGGACGCTATGGCACAGAAAGTGAGCCTTGTCCTTCCCCCTTTTATGCGTGAAGCACTCGATCTTGCGGTGCTGGCCGCCAAGTCGGGCGAGGTGCCGGTCGGAGCGCTGGTGGTCAAGGATGGCGCAATCATCGCTACCGGCATCAACGCGATGCACGGCGGCCATGACCCAACGGCGCATGCCGAAATAGTTGCCATCAGGCGCGCGGCTGAGATCCTTGGCAACCAGCGGCTCGACGATTGTGACCTGTGGGTGACGCTGGAACCCTGCGCAATGTGCGCTGGCGCGATCGCCCATGCCCGGATCGCCCGGCTTTATTATGCGGCGCCCGACCCCAAGGGCGGCGGCGTCGAACATGGAGCAAGGGTCTTTTCCCACGAAACTTGCAACCATCTCCCGGAAATCTATTCCGGGATCGGTGAGGGCGAAGCATCGGCACAGCTGCGGGCGTTCTTTGCGTTGCGCCGCTGAAGGCTTGTGATGGCCCGCATTTCCCTGCATTAGGGCTGCAAGGCTATGGCTCCATCCCTTTCAACCGTGCTTCATCCTTTTCCCTGGATCGATTGCGTCATCATATTCGGGCTGATTGCGCTGAATGGCGTCTTTGCAATGTCGGAACTGGCGATCGTCTCTGCGCGCCGACCAAGGCTCGAGGCAATGGCGCGCAAGGGCAGCAAGGGCGCCGCCCGTGCCATGGCGCTTGGCGCCGATCCGGGGCGATTTCTATCAACGGTGCAAATCGGCATAACCTTGATTGGCATCCTTGCGGGCGCCTATTCCGGAGCGAGCCTTGGCGGGCCTGCTGGCGAGCGCCTGCAAGTTATCGGCGTGCCGCCAGAGTGGGCGCAGACAATGGGTTTCACGCTGGTCATCGCCGCGACGACCTTTGTCTCGCTCGTGATTGGTGAGCTTGTCCCAAAGCAATTCGCACTGCGGGCGCCGGAGCCAATTGCGGCCGCCATAGCGCTGCCGATGCAATGGCTGGCCAGACTCACGGCTCCCTTCGTTTGGCTTCTGGACAATACCAGCGCGCTTATCTTTCGGATCCTTGGCCTTGATCGGGAAACGCAAAGCCATGTGACGGCTGAGGAACTTCACCTCATCGTCGCCGAGGCCAGCAAGTCAGGCGTGATCGAGGAGAGCGAACGCGCGATCATTTCCGGCGTCGTCCGCCTCGCGGATCGGCCGGTGCGCGAGGTCATGACACCGCGGACGGAAGTCGCCTGGATCGATGTGGATGCCAGCCCCGAAATGCTGCGGATTGCAATCCTCGAATCAGGGCATAGTCGCGTTCTTGTTGCTGAAGGGTCAGTCGACAAGGTTATCGGCGTCGTCCAGTCACGCGACATTGTCGCCGCCTTGCTCAATAACAAGCCGCTTGATCTGCGCGCCCTGATGCGGAACGCGCCCATATTGCCCGATCAGGTTGATGCAATGGACGCGCTCGGCGCCCTGCGTGGCGCCGATGTGCCGATGGCACTGGTCCATGATGAATACGGCCATTTTGAAGGGATCGTGACGCCCGTTGATCTCCTGGCCGCTATTGCGGGCGATTTCGCGTCGGACACCGATGACGATGGAGAGCCCGCACTGATCGAGCGCGAGGACGGCAGCCTCCTTGTGTCTGGCTGGATGGCGGCAGACTCCCTGGCTGAAAGACTGGGCTTGACCCTGCCTGAAGATCGCGATTACGCGACCGCCGCCGGTTTCGTTCTCGAAACGCTCAAGCATATCCCTGAAACCGGCGAGTGGTTCGAAGCCCAGGGTTGGCGCTTCGAAGTGGTCGACATGGACGGACGCAAGATCGATAAGCTGCTTGTGGCTAATGCGGGCTAGGCACCCTCCTGGTGCCAATTGGCAAGGGATATTGATCGAGCACCATCCATATCGACGATGGTATCTGCCCTTGCGGGCCGTCAACATCTCATTGTGAACATTGGCCCAATCGAAACACGGGATGCCAATCGCCGATAAGATGTGAGCTTACGGGAGGCCTGCGCGGCCATAGGCCTTTGAAAGAACGCCGCGCCGCGCCCCAAATTTACGATCCAAAGATGCAGGCGGACCGAATTTCATCGGTCCGCCTCCTTCCCGCCAAGCAATATTCCTGAAAATGTAATCAGGTGCCGTTGCCAAGCCTTGCAGCGCTTTCGTTCTAGAAAACGTCATAGCTCCGGCGCATCACACTATCGCTGCAGTCGTTAAATCGTGCCTGCAATTTTGCCGCAGTCGAATTGGCATCGCGCTGTGCATCGCGCCAAGCATCCCAGGCTTTGCCAAAGGCTTCGGCATTGGCCGTAGATCCCAGCCAGGAAACGATAGTCAGGTCGCTACTGTGAAGCGGGACGGCAATACGTGCATTGTAACCATGCGCCTTGCCCCAAGTCGTGTTGAAATCCGATACAATTCCCAGATATGTTGGCAAGTTGCATGTCGGTTTCAGCTTGACCTGAATGACGTCCAGGGAATCGGCGAGTGCGGGTGTCGGCAGCAACAATGCTGCTGCGATTAGTATGTATTTCATGCCAGTCTCTCCAAAGTCAAATAAGTGTTTCAAAACAACGCTTAAGCAACTGAACTTTGCGACTCGACCGTTTTCAATATTCGAAAACTATCCTTCAATCCTGTCCTCGGCGAGTCAAATATTGACCCAGTCTAACATATTATTTTTTCTGTATTATTCGCGAAGTGTTGTTTGTGTTTTTTCGGCAGAACTGGCTTGGCTAGGCTGCTTCCTTTTCCAGCACCCTGTCGAGCACGCGTCTGAAAGTCTCGGCGTCCTGCGCGCCGGGGATCATGTATTTGCCGTTGATGATGAAGGCGGGGACGCCGGTGATGTTTTGTTCGCGCCAATAGTTTTCTTCGGCGCGTACGGTTCCGGCATAACAGGCATCGGCGAGAACGGTAGCGGCTTCCGAACGGACAAGCCCTGCCGTTTCGACCGCATCAAGCAGGACAGCGTCTTCGGAGACATTGGCCTGCGCCGTGAAATAGGCATTGAACAAGGCGAGCTTCAATTCGGTCTGCCGCCCCTTTTTCCCCGCCCAATGCAAGAGCTGGTGCGCTTTGAACGTGTTGTAGATCCGGCTCTGATCGGAATAACGAAAATCGATGCCCAGCGGCACGCCCGCATTCACGATCCGCTCGCGGTTCTTGCGCCCCTGCTCGGGTGAAGCGCCATATCGCTCACGCGAATAATCGGCCAGGCCCTGCCCCTCCGGAGCCGTGTCAGGCGCCAGTTCAAATGGGTGCCAGGTGATTGCCACCTCGGCTCGGTCGCCCAGATTATTGACCGCCTGCTCAAGTCCGCGATAGCCGATTACGCACCACGGGCAGACGACGTCGGACACAATGTCGATTGTCAGCTTTGGTGGCGCGGTGGACATGACTCGAGTTCTTTCAGCAGGTGGAGAACATAGTCTAGCGCGCCACTTACCGCGGTCAAATATCGTTGTTTAATGCGATTGGTTCGCAATCGCAAGTAAACCGGTAACATTTCCGATTTATGCGGTTGTTTGGATACGCGAATCGGCTTAGGGCGGCCATATTCTCCCCAAAGGCCCAAGGAAGGACATCGGTTCAATGGCACGCAAGAAGATTGCGCTGATCGGCGCAGGCATGATCGGCGGCACGCTCGCCCACCTCGCTGCACAAAAGGAACTGGGCGACATCGTCCTGTTCGACATTGTCGATGGCATTCCACAGGGCAAGGCACTCGATCTGGCCCAATCCGCGCCGGTCGAAGGCTTTGACGTGAACCTCAAGGGCACATCGAACTACAAAGACATCAAGGGCGCGGACGTCTGTATCGTCACCGCCGGCATCGCCCGCAAGCCGGGGATGAGCCGCGACGATCTGCTCGCGATCAATCTGAAGGTCATGAAGGCAGTTGGTGAAGGAATCAGGAAGCACGCCCCCAAGGCGTTCGTGATCTGCATCACCAACCCGCTCGACGCGATGGTTTGGGCGCTGCGCGAATTTTCCGGCCTGCCGCACAATATGGTCGTCGGGATGGCGGGCGTGCTGGACTCTGCAAGGTTCCGCCATTTCCTTGCAGACGAGTTCAAGGTTTCGGTTGAGGATGTCACCGCTTTTGTGCTCGGCGGGCACGGCGACACAATGGTTCCGGTGGTTGAGTATTCAACCGTGGCCGGCATCCCGATCCCCGACCTGATCAAGATGGGCTGGTCAACCAAGGCCAATATCGACGCGATCGTTGCCCGCACCCGCGCGGGTGGAGGCGAGATTGTCGCCCTCCTCAAGACCGGCTCCGCTTATTACGCCCCCGCCACCAGCGCGATTGCGATGGCGGAGAGCTTTTTGAAGGACAAGAAGCGGCTCCTGCCCTGCGCGGCGAACCTGACCGGGCAATATGGCATCAAGAACCTCTATGTCGGCGTTCCCTGCGTGATTGGCGCGGGCGGGGTTGAGAAGATCGTCGAGATTGAACTGAAGAAGGGCGCGCAGAAGAATTTCGACGTGTCGGTAGCGGCGGTGAGGGAACTTCTCGTCGCCTGCAAGAAGATCGATCCGTCGCTGAAGTGAAACGACACTTCGTCACACGGTGACGCATTGAAGGACGCCAGAAGCACATGAGCATTTTCGTCAACAAGCATACCAGGGTCATCACCCAGGGGATGACCGGGGAAACCGGCACGTTCCACACCGAACAGGGCATCGCCTATGGCACGCAGATGGTCGGCGGGGTGACGCCTGGCAAGGGCGGAACCAGGCATATCGGCCTGCCCGTGTTCAACACGGTGCACGAAGCGGTTCAGAAGACGGGCGCCGATGCGACCGTCGTCTATGTGCCGCCGCCTTTTGCTGCGGACTCGATCCTCGAAGCGATCGACGCCGAAGTGCCGCTGATCGTGTGCATTACCGAGGGCATTCCGGTGCTCGACATGGTCAAGGTGAAGCGCGCGCTGACCGGCTCGAAGTCGCGGCTGATCGGGCCGAACTGCCCCGGTGTGCTGACCCCCAATGAATGCAAGATCGGGATCATGCCCGGCAGCATCTTTTCCAAGGGCTCGGTAGGCGTAGTCTCGCGCTCCGGCACGCTGACCTATGAAGCCGTTTTCCAGACGACGGCCGAGGGCCTTGGCCAGACGACGGCCGTCGGCATTGGTGGCGATCCTGTCAATGGCACCAACTTCATCGATTGCCTCGAAGCGTTCCTCGCCGATGACGCCACCCAGTCGATCGTGATGATCGG
>JANNLW010000282.1:0-1419 GCA_031397145.1 Sphingomonadales bacterium
ATTGATGACGCTGCCTTCCTGATCGGAATAACGACCGGGCCGGTAACGGCTCGACATAATTCCGGCCTGATTGTTTTCGGTGATGACCTTGTCCTGCGTGGTGGTGGCGTGATAGCCCCAGATCATCTTTTCCTTGTCGACTTCGGCCTCGGTCGCGCGGCCATCGACGAGCCAGATCATCTCGACATCGGACTCCAATGCCGAGCGCGGGGTGAACTGGAACAGGATGGTGAAGTGATCATCGGCGACGATCTGGCTGAACGGACTGAAACTCAAATGCATCCGCCCGCCGTCAGGCTTGGTCCGCCTGCCCATCAGCGGTGCTGGCGCGGTTCCGTCTTGCGTTTCGGCGGCCCAGCCATCCTTGTTCATGCGCTGCATCAGCAGGCGCAGATGGCTGCTTTCCGGCGGCTCATCGATCGTGCCGATGGGGCGGCCAAGCGCGCTTGCAGTTTCTTCCCATGCCTGCACTTTTGGCGTGTACGCGGCAATCGCATCGGCTGGCCCCGAGCTTGGCCCGGCGCCCACGGCAACAATCGATTCCGCCGCATGCATCGAACAGAATTCGGGATGCGAGGGCACGCAGTGATAGCATTCGAAGAAATTCTCGACGACCAGCTTCCAGTTGGCAGTGGTTGGATAGCTCCCGGCGTGCGCAATCCGTGCATCGGCGATCCCGTGATAATCCAGGATCGGCGCCATATCGCCAAACGTGACATCGAAATCGACGGGCGCGTCTTCGCTCATGTTGATGAAGATCAAGCCGTGGAAAACCCGGAGATGGCATGCAAACAGGCCATTTTCCGCCTTGTCGAAATCCTCGGGCATCAGCCGTGCGGAGATGAGCCGCCCATCCAGTCCGAATGTCCATGCATGATAGGGGCAGACGAGACGCGGCGCATTGCCGCTTTCGGCCTGACAGATGGTTGAACCCCGATGGCGGCAGACATTGAAGAAGGCGCGGACGCTGTCTTCATTTTCGCGGATGATGATGATCTGTTCGCTGCCGACACGGTACAGGAAATAATCGCCCTTGTTGGGGATGCGCGACACATGTCCCGCGAGCAGCCATTTTCTGCCGATGATCTGGTCCATGTCAGCCTTGAACACGGCCTCGCTGGCGTAGAATTCCTGATCGAAGCTATAGCCGACGCGCGTATTCGCGGCGAGGCGGTTCATCATTTCGCTTTGGGTTTCAGCCATCAGATTTTGATCCGATTGTTGGTAGGGTCGTACATTGGTTTCAATGAGGCAGTCGCCGGATAACGCACGCCCGCAATCTCGATTTCAAAGTCATCGGCGCCTATTGGACCGACCACGCCGCCATCTGCTGCCGTCACATAGCCAAGGCCACATGATGCGCCCAGCGTGTGCGCAAACATGCCGGAACGGATGTAACCGGCGATACGGTCGCCCTGC
>JANNLW010000284.1:0-4603 GCA_031397145.1 Sphingomonadales bacterium
GCGCGCACCGCATGTTGAAGGCTCGCAACATTGGCAGGTGTCCAGGCATGTTCTTCGCCGCGAACCCGATAGCCATAGATGCCCCCTGCATCGAGCATGTTTTTGTAGATCGGGTTCTCGCCATAGGCAGCAGCGTGGCGGCGAACCGTCTCTTCGGCAATTTGCGCCAATCCGGCACCCTCGATCGTTGTCGCCGTTCCGGTGAAGTATTTTTCGACAAACGCTGACGTCAGGCCGATCGCATCGAAAATCTGGGCGCCGCAATAGGATTGATAGG
This sequence comes from Sphingomonadales bacterium, assembly GCA_031397145.1. Lineage (GTDB taxonomy): Bacteria > Pseudomonadota > Alphaproteobacteria > Sphingomonadales > Sphingomonadaceae > Aquisediminimonas. Next base: position 278 of record JANNLW010000284.1, read on the forward strand.
TCGAAATGCCCATCTTCGACATGACCTTGAGGATGCCCTTCCCGACGGCCTTGATATAGTTTTTCTGCACATCGTGCGTGGAAAGCGGAAGGGCCCGGCGCTGACGAATTTCCTCAAGCGTTTCGAATGCGACGTAGGGATTGACCGCTTCGGCACCATAACCGGCCAATGCGCAGAAGTGGTGAACCTCGCGCGCCTCGCCTGTTTCGACGACAAGCCCGGTCTGCATCCTGAGCCCCTGGCGGACGAGATGGTGATGAACCGCAGCCGTTGCGAGCAGTGCAGGCATTGCGATCCGGTCGAGCCCTTGCGCACGATCCGAAAGGACGAGAATATTCCGGTCCGCGAGAACCGCTTCGGTTGCCGCCCAGCACATTTCCTTGAGCGCCAGTTCAAGGCCCGCCGCCCCGCTTTTTGCGTCCCATGTGATGTCGATCGTTTCGGTCCGAAAGGCGCCATCAAGCGCTTCCTCAACCGAACGGATCTTTTCCAGATCGGCGTTAGTCAGAACAGGTTGATCGACTTCGAGGCGCTTGTGGGTGCCCGCTTCATGGCCAAGAAGGTTGGGACGCGGGCCAATCATTGACACCAGCGACATGACCAATTCCTCACGGATCGGATCGATCGGCGGGTTCGTGACCTGAGCAAAATTCTGCTTGAAATAGTCGTATAGCAGGCGCGGACGAGCGGATAGAACTGCAATCGGCGTATCGGTGCCCATCGAACCAATGGGATCCTCTCCGCTGGTCGCCATTGGTTCGAGGAACCTCGCGATATCCTCCTGCGTGTAGCCGAAAGCCTGCTGGCGATCGAGCAAGGCGGTCGGATCGTTGGCTATTTGTGCATCGACAATTTCGACATCGCCAAGATCCTTGAGCTTGTACTGCGCTGCCTCCAGCCATTGGGCATAGGGTTCAGCAGCCGCAAGCTCAGCCTTGATCTCCTCATCCTCGATGATGCGCCCCTGCTCGGTGTCAATGAGCAGCATCTTGCCCGGCTGGAGCCTCCATTTGCGGACGATGTTGTCCTCTTTCACGGGAAGCACGCCTGATTCAGAAGCCATGATGACATGATCATCATCTGTGACACAAAAACGCGCCGGCCTCAGTCCATTTCGGTCAAGCGTGGCACCAATCTGGCGACCGTCAGTAAAGGCAACCGCAGCCGGACCGTCCCAAGGCTCCATCAGCGCCGCGTGATATTCGTAGAACGCCTTGCGCCCGGCATCCATCATCGGATTGCCGGCCCAGGCTTCAGGGATCAGCATCATGATCGCATGCGCCAACGAATACCCCCCCGCAAGGAGCAATTCGAGTGCATTGTCGAGACAGGCGGTATCGGACTGACCGTGCGGGATCAATGGCCACATCTTGTCCAGATCAGGCCCGATCAGGTCCGATTCCATTGAACGCCGGCTGGCATTCATCCAGTTCACATTGCCGCGTACCGTGTTGATCTCGCCTTTGTGGGCAATATAGCGATAAGGGTGCGCGAGCTTCCAGGATGGGAAAGTGTTGGTCGAGAATCGCTGATGGACCAGCGCCAAAGCTGACTGGGTCAGCGGATTTTGCAAATCCTTGTAGAAACTGCCGACCTGCCCGGCAAGCAACAATCCCTTGTAGACAATCGTCCGCGACGAGAAGGACGGCATGTAAAGCTCGGTCAATCCCGGCAAATCGTGTTTCTCGGCAAGGGCCGCGAGCGGATTCTGGGCCTGCTTGCGAAGTGCAAGCAACTTTCGTTCAAAAGCATCCTGATTCGGGGTCGATTCGCCGCGCGCTATGATTGCCTGGCGAATCATTGGCATTTGTTCGAGAACGGCTTTTCCTAGCCCGGCAGGATCGATCGGAACGTCGCGCCAGCCGATCAGTGTCTGACCCTCCTTGGCAACAAAGCCCTCGAAATGCGCAACCGCAAACCGACGCGCGGACTGATCGCGAGGAAGGAAGCACATAGCGACGGCGTAGTCACCGGGCGCAGGCAGCAACAGGCCTTCGGAATCCGCCCAATCCCGCATCAAAGCGTCAGGAATCTGGATTAAAAGGCCTGCGCCATCCCCCAGCAACGGATCCGCGCCAACTGCACCGCGATGATCGAGATTGACCAGAATTTCGAGGCCGCGTTGAACGGTGGTGTGCGTCTTTACACCCTTGATGTTCGCGACAAAGCCCACGCCGCATGCATCATGCTCGTGTCTGGGGTCATATAGTCCTTGCTTCGGCGGATAGCTCATCCGGAGCGGTTTCCTTCATTCTCCATGCAGAATTAACATGCGCGGTAGACCGAAGTTCGCGTAATTTGAAGCCATGAAAGTTGCTGGCCACGCAATGATTCTTGCACTGCGGGAAAGCCGACATTTCGAATGAGAGGTCAGGTGCTAGTCGACGTCGATACTTGGCGTACCGATATTGCCGTGCGCCACACCGCCATCAACCGTGATTGTATCGCCCACAACATAGTTTCCCGCGTTGCTGGCCAGATAAATCGCGGCGGCCGCCATATCTTCAGGCATGCCGATCCGCTTGTTGGGAATGTTTTTCGCGACCGCATCGCCATGATCACGCGCGGCCCGGTTCATATCGGACGCAAAAGCGCCAGGCGCGATCGATGTGACATTGATCTGGTCACGGATCAGTCGCGCAGCGAGGCGCTTGGTCAAATAGATCAACCCGGATTTTGATGCGTGATAGCTGTAGGTTTCCCAAGGATTGAGTCGAATGCCGTCAATTGACGTAATGTTGATGACCTTTGACGGTTGGGCCGGCGACGCTGCCGCCTTGAGAAGTGGATAGAGCGCCTGCGTCAGGAAAAATGGAGCCTTGAGATTAAGGTCCATAACCTTGTCCCACCCGACTTCGGGAAAATCCTCAAACTCGGCTCCCCACGCAGACCCGGCGTTGTTCACCAGAATATCAAGCCGCGACTCTCGCTCCGCCAGTGCGGCGGCCAGCGCCTTGCAATCAGCGACCGATGAAACGTCCATCGGTAGCGAATGGCAGTTCGGGCCAAGTTCGGCGGCGGTCGCTGCACAGACATCGGCCTTGCGCGAAGTAATATAGACCTTGGCACCCTGGGCGATGAAGCCTTCGGCGATCATCCGGCCGATATTCTTGGATCCCCCCGTAACAAGTGCGACGCGCCCTTCGAGCGAAAAAAGCTTTTTGGTGTCCATGGTTATCCGCCTCTCTTGATTGTTTCGCGGGCTACGATCAGTTGCTGGATCTGGCTGGTTCCTTCATAGATCCTGAAAATCCGAACGTCGCGATAGAGCCGCTCAATCCCATAATCTGCGATATAGCCCGCGCCTCCAAAAATTTGCACCGCCCGATCAGCCACGCGACCAACCATTTCTGAGGCAAACAGCTTGGCAGCTGCGCATTCGAGGATGACATTCTCACCCGCATCACGCTTCGCAGCGGTTTCGAGCACCAGTGCCTTGGCGGCCAGAGTTTCGGTCTTGGAATCAGCGATCATTGCCTGCACGAGTTGGAAGTCAGAAATGGCCTGGCCAAACTGCTTGCGCTCCGTCGCATAGGCAACCGCGTCTGTGACGAGGCGCTCTGCCACGCCGACGCACATCGCTGAAATATGAAGCCGCCCGCGATCGAGCACACGCATCGCGACCTTGAAGCCTTCTCCTTCGCGACCAAGCATATTCTCTGGCGGCACGGCGACATCATCGAAATTGACGTCGCAGATATGTGCGCCTTGTTGGCCCATCTTCTTTTCATGCGCGCCGATGCTGAGACCGGGCGAGTCGGATGCAACCAGAAAGGCTGAGACGCCCCCTGCCCCATCGCCACCGGTCCGTGCCATTACAGTGAAGAGATGCGCCTTGTCTGCGTTGGTGATGTATCGCTTGCTACCGGTCAGCTTCCACTGGTTGCCGTCTTTCGTCGCTCGAGTCCTCACGCTCGCACTGTCCGAACCGGCCTCCGGCTCGGTCAGGGCAAAACTGGTCATGATTTCGCCAGATGCGATGCCTGGCAGGAAGCGCATCTTTTGGGCATCGGTACCCGCCATGACGAGTCCCTGACTGCCAATACCGACGTTGGTACCAAAGGCCGATCGAAAGGCTGGCGATGTTTTTCCGAGTTCGATGATTACCCGCACCTCTTCCGACATCGAAAGGCCAAGACCACCATATTCCTCGGGAATCGAGAGGCCGAACAGTCCAAGCGCCTTCATTTCCTCGATCAGATCGTCGGGAATCTCGTCGTTTTTCGCCACTTGCGCTTCGAGCGGACGCAGGCGTTCGGCAACAAAGCGGCGGATAGTATCGATCAACTGGTCGAACGTGTCGGGATCAAGCGCCATCTCAATAAC
>JANNLW010000310.1:0-5113 GCA_031397145.1 Sphingomonadales bacterium
CAGGCCTCGAGCAATGTCTGCCAGGGCGCTTGTGCGACGGTGGCCATCGAAGCAATGGAGTTCATCGCCCCGATCCTCGTGCGTGATGTCATTTCAATCTATGGCGAAGTGGTGCGCCGGGGCCGAACGTCCATGGCGATCAAGCTTGAAGTCGTCGCGACACGCGATCGCGGCGCAAGCGACGTAAAAGTGACCGAAGGTTTGTTCACCTTTGTTGCGCTCGACGAAAACCACCGGCCCAGGCCATTGCCCGAGGCCTGATTAGAGACGTGATGCCAGCCTGTTGGCGGCCCATAGAGCCGCAATGCCGAACGGCACAAAGACCAGGAAAACATAGGGTCCAACACGAATTGCCAAATCCGGGTCGACCCCGTCGCGGAACCCCAATGCAGCAGCCATCGCTCCCGTCCCGGCCGAACCGAACGCACCGCCAATCAACTGGGCTGTCGGGATTGCACTAGAGCCTGCATCGCGCTCATCGTTGTCGAGACTGGCGATAATTGCCTTCGCGATAAAAGCCCAGCAAAGCCCGAAACCCGATCCGAGCAGAACCATCGCAACAGCAACGGCAATCGGAGACGCACGAGGCACGGCCCAGCTTCCGAAAATCATGCTGACCAGAATGATCGCGACTCCCATCCTCAGCCATAATGCGTCATGCCCGGCTCCACCACGCGAGACGAGGAGCGCGGTCACTGTCCAACCGGCGGCGATGCCACCAACAATGAAACCAGCCAGCAATGGGGATAGCCCATGAATCCCCTGGAGAAAGGCTGTCCCGTAAACGCTGAAACCGATTGCCGCCGCTTCTGCCGCGAATATAATGAAATAGCCCTGCCCCGCTGAACTTCGCATGTTACCGGCTTCGCGCGGGAGCAGGCGGATGTCAGCGTCGCGATCGACTCGAAGCAGGGCAATGAAACCTGCCGTGCTTGCAATGACGAGCATGACCGCGATCGGCGTATTGATCACCAATGCTGCCGACCCCAATGATGTCACCGATGCACTGAGAACGACCAACTGGAATACCGGAACACCTTTGGGTTCATCCGCAATGCCATCGGGTTCCGCGAAGAATCGGATGCACACTGCAAAGACGAACGCCTGTGCCACAAAGACCCAAAACAATGTTCGCCAATGCTCCCCACTTGCGAACAGTCCGCCCAGCAACGGCCCAAGGAGGGTCGCGATGCCCCACACAGCTGAAATGGAACCAAATACAGCTGGCCAGACCCGTTCGGGAAAATTCTTGGGAATCGCAATGTAGCACAGGGCAACAATCGCACCGGCACCAATACCCTGAATGAAGCGCCCCGCAACGAACACCGGCATATTAGGGGCAAGTGCTCCCAGCACGCATCCCGCAGCATAGACCAACGCAAACCCGATCGTCATCCGACGCAGTCCGAAGTCTCCTGCCAATCGCGCCGCGCATGCGCTGGCCAGTATGGATCCAACAAGGAACGCTGCAACCGTCCAGCCAAACCATTCATAGCCACCGATCGCGCGCGCAACACTCGGCATGATGGTGACTGTTACCAGCGTATCGGCCGCGTTGAGCCACATTCCGAGGCACATCAACGCCAACAGCGTTGCATAGCGGGCAGAACGGAGTTCAGTCCAAGGATTGGCGGTCACCATGACCGCTGCTTTAGGTTAGAGGCGCGCGAAGAAAAACCCCGCCCAAGTCAAGCCCGGACGGGGTTTTTCGAATGGTTGGAGCAAAGGCTCCTATTCGACGCTATCGTCTACCGTCTCCGGCGTATGCACGACTGCTCCCAGCGCATCGTCGCCGGTATCAGCTTCGATCGGCTGACGCAGTTCGGCTGCATGTTCCTCTGCCGCCGTCTTGGGCGCGATCAGGCTTTCCTGCCATTCGCGTTGCTGGACACGCAGCGCCAGATCGCGCGACGTGGCTGAAACCCGAAGGCGGTTCATGCCCGCACCAGTGCCGGCCGGAATCAGGCGACCAACGATCACGTTTTCCTTCAAGCCGATCAGTTCGTCCTTCTTGCCCTCGACCGCCGCCTGCGTCAGCACGCGAGTGGTTTCCTGGAAAGAGGCCGCCGAGATGAAGCTGCGGGTTTGCAGCGACGCCTTGGTGATACCGAGCAGGATTGGCTTGCCTTCGGCAGGTTTGCCGCCGGTCAGCGCTGCCTTGTCGTTGATCTCGATCATTTCCTCACGGTCAACCTGTTCGCCCACCAGCAATGTCGTGTCGCCCGACGCGATGATCTCGACTTTTTGCAGCATCTGGCGAACGATCGTCTCAATGTGCTTGTCGTTGATCTTCACGCCCTGCAAGCGATAGACTTCCTGGATTTCGGCGACGAGGAATTCGGCCAGAGGCTCAATCCCCAGCACTTCGAGGATGTCGTGCGGATCAGGCGAACCAGCAACGAGGTTATCGCCGCGCTTCACATAATCGCCTTCTTGGACGTCGATCACCTTTGACTTGGGGATCAGATATTCAACCAGATCGCCGCCATCTTCGGGCTGGATGCCGATCTTGCGCTTGGCCTTGTAGTCCTTGCCGTAAACGACACGACCGGAGACCTTGGCGATGATCGCATTTTCCTTTGGCTTGCGCGCTTCAAACAGTTCGGCAACGCGGGGAAGACCGCCGGTGATATCGCGGGTCTTGGCCGCTTCGCGGCTGATACGGGCCAGAACGTCACCGCCCTGTACCGTCGCGCCGTCCTCGACCGAGAGCATCGCGCCGACAGCCAGCATATAACGGCCAGCTTCGCCAGAATCGCTGTCCAGCAGAGTCAGGCGCGGACGGAGATCAACCTTTGAACGGCCGGGGCGGAATTCGGTGACAATCTTTTGGGAAATCCCTGTCGCTTCATCGACCTGCTCCACCAGGGTCTGGCCTTCGACCATGTCCTGATACTTCACGACACCGGGATTTTCCGTGATCACCGGCATGGTGAACGGATCCCATTCAGCAACCTTGTCGCCCTTCTTGACCTTGCCGCCGTCGGCAAACAGCACATAAGCGCCATAAGGCAGACGATCGGCCGAACGCTCGCGGCCATCCTTGTCGACAACCGCAACCTCACCGTTGCGCGAAAGCGAAACGGTGCGGCCCATCTTGTCGACAATCGTCCGCAGGTCCCGATATTCAAGAACACCGTCCGATACTGCTTCGAGGCCGGATTTCTCGTTGAGCTGTGCGGCGCCACCAATGTGGAAAGTCCGCATCGTCAACTGTGTGCCCGGCTCACCGATCGATTGGGCGGCAATAACGCCAACCGCTTCTCCGATGTTGACCGGCGTTCCGCGCGCAAGGTCGCGACCATAGCATTTGCCGCACACGCCCATCCGCGTTTCGCAAATCAGCGGCGAACGGATCTTGATCGCCTGGATGCCGATTTCTTCGATCGCGGTGATGTCCGCCTCGTCAAGCAGCGTGCCCGACGGGATGATCACGGTATTGGTCTTGGAATCGACGATGTCTTCTGCCGTGGTGCGGCCCAGGACACGTTCGCCAAGCGACGCTATCGTTGCGCCACCCTGGACAATGGCCTTCATTTCCAGAGCGCGCTCGGTGCCGCAATCTTCTTCAATGACTACGCAATCCTGCGACACATCGACCAGACGGCGGGTCAGGTAACCCGAGTTCGCCGTCTTGAGCGCCGTATCAGCCAGGCCCTTGCGGGCACCGTGGGTAGAGTTGAAATATTCAAGGACGGTCAAGCCCTCCTTGAAGTTCGAGATGATCGGTGTTTCGATGATCTCGCCCGACGGCTTGGCCATCAGCCCGCGCATTCCGGCAAGCTGCTTGATCTGGGCGGCTGAACCACGCGCACCCGAATGGGCCATCATGTAGATCGCGTTCGTCGGAAGCTCCCGGCCATCCGGGCCCATTTTCACTGACTGGATTTCCTTCATCATTTCAGCTGCAACCTGATCGCCGCAACGGCTCCAAGCGTCGATCACCTTGTTATATTTTTCCTGCTGGGTGATCAGCCCTTCCTGATATTGCGCCTCGAAATCGCGGACCAGTACGCGGGTTTCCTCAACGAGCCCGTCCTTGGTGGCGGGGATGATCATATCGTCCTTGCCGAAGGAAATGCCAGCCTTGAATGCATGCTTGAAACCTAGGCTCATGATCGCGTCGGCGAACAGCACAGTCTCTTTTTGGCCAGTATGGCGGTAGACGATATCGATAACGTCGCCGATTTCCTTTTTGGTCAAAAGCCGGTTGATCGTGTCAAATGGCACCTTGTGGCTTTGCGGCAGGGTTTCACCCAACAGCATCCGGCCCGGTGTCGTTTCAACGCGAAGCATGAAGGACTTGCCATCCTCATCGACCTGAGGGACGCGGCTGGTGATTTTCGAATGCAGCGTCACGGCTCCCGCGTTAAGCGCGGAATGGACTTCCTGCATATCCGACATGATCATGCCCTGGCCCGGCTCATTCTCTTTTGCCATCGAAAGATAATAGAGACCGAGAACCATATCCTGTGATGGAACGATGATCGGCTTGCCGTTTGCGGGCGAGAGGATGTTGTTGGTCGACATCATCAGGACGCGCGCTTCCAATTGGGCCTCAAGGCTCAGCGGAACGTGCACGGCCATCTGGTCGCCGTCGAAATCGGCGTTGAAGGCGGAACACACCAGCGGGTGAAGCTGGATCGCCTTGCCTTCGATCAGCACGGGCTCGAACGCCTGAATGCCAAGACGGTGAAGCGTCGGCGCCCGGTTCAGCAGAACCGGATGCTCGCGGATGACTTCGTCAAGGATGTCCCAGACTTCCTTGCGTTCCTTTTCGACCCACTTCTTCGCCTGCTTGAGAGTCATTGACAGACCCTTGGCGTCGAGGCGCGAATAGATGAAAGGCTTGAACAGCTCGAGCGCCATCTTCTTCGGCAGGCCGCACTGATGGAGCTTGAGTTCAGGCCCGGTCACGATGACCGAACGGCCCGAATAATCGACGCGCTTGCCGAGCAGGTTCTGGCGGAAACGGCCCTGCTTGCCCTTGAGCATGTCTGACAGCGACTTCAATGGACGCTTGTTGGCGCCCGTGATCGTACGACCGCGACGGCCGTTATCGAACAGCGCGTCAACGGCTTCCTGAAGCATGCGCTTTTCGTTGCGGACGATG
>JANNLW010000331.1:0-3829 GCA_031397145.1 Sphingomonadales bacterium
GCGATCTGCCGCCCAAGGATGGCTCGGTGGATCCCGACGATGGCTTCGCGATGATCTGGGACACTTATGCCGACAAGGCAAAGCAGCTTAAGGCGATAACCGACGAAGCGAAAAATGCTGACACACTGATCCTTGCGACGGACCCTGACCGTGAAGGCGAAGCGATCAGTTGGCACGTCAAGGAAGTGTTGGCGAAGAAAAAGGTGCTGCCCGAAAACGTCCAGCGCGTCACCTTCAACGCGATTACCAAGCAGGCTGTCACCGAGGCGATGCTCAAACCGCGCGACCTCGATCATGACCTGATCGACGCCTATCGCGCGCGCCGGGCACTTGATTATCTGGTGGGCTTCACGCTTTCGCCCGTGCTGTGGCGCAAGCTCCCGGGAGCGAAATCGGCAGGCCGCGTGCAATCGGTGACGCTTCGTCTGGTGGTCGATCGCGAGCGCGAAATCGAGCTTTTCCGTCCCCAGGAATACTGGTCCGTCATTGCAAACATGGAGCATGACGGCGTCGGTTTCATCGCCCGCCTCATACGCCACAAGGGAGAGAAGATCGAACGCCTGACAATCGGCAATGCTGGCGATGCGGAGAATGCCAAAGCCGCGGTCGAGGCTGGCCGATTCTCGGTTGTGTCGGTCGAAACCAAGCCGCTGACGCGCAACCCGCCTCCGCCGTTCACCACCTCGACATTACAGCAGGAAGCCGCGCGCAAGCTTGGTTTTGCAGCATCACACACAATGAGGTTGGCGCAGGCGCTCTACGAGGACGGCGCGATCACCTATATGCGGACTGACGGTGTGCAGATGGACCATTCGGCGATCAGCGCAGCGCGTGGGGCCATCGCCAATCGTTACGACGCGTCCTACGTTCCAGACAAGCCGCGCCAATACCAAACCAAGGCCAAAAATGCGCAGGAAGCACATGAAGCGATCCGCCCTACCGACTTCTCGAAGGATCGCACAGGTGCTGGCGATCATGCGCGCCTCTACGACCTGATCTTCAAAAGGGCGCTGGCGAGCCAGATGGCATCGGCGCGGCTCGAACGCACGACCGTCGAACTCGCGGACGGCACAGGTCAGACCGGTCTTCGCGCGACCGGGCAGGTCGTCCTCTTTCCAGGCTATCTGGCGCTCTATGAAGAAGGAATTGACGACGGCGACGATGATGAGGCCAAGCGCCTGCCACGGATGGCTGAGGGCGCGACCCCAGCGAAGAAATCGGTCGAGGCCGAGCAGCATTTTACTCAGCCGCCGCCGCGCTACTCTGAAGCGTCGCTTGTCAAGAAAATGGAAGAGTTGGGAATCGGCAGGCCATCGACTTACGCGTCGATTCTGCAGGTGCTGAAGGATCGCGACTATGTGAGCGTGGACAAGAACCGGTTCACTCCCAATGAAAGTGGGCGTCTGGTCACAGCGTTTCTTGAGCGCTTTTTCGAGAAATATGTTGGTTTTGACTACACTGCGGGCTTGGAGGATGAGCTTGACGATGTCTCCGGCGGCCGCGCACAATGGCAGGCCGTCCTCGAAGCATTCTGGAAGGATTTCAAGCCAAAGACGGCCGAGGTCATGGAGCAGAAGCCGTCAGAAGTAACGGCAGCGCTCGACGAGTTCCTCTCGCCTTTTCTCTTTCCGCAGCAGGCTGACGGTGCCGATCCGCGTGTGTGTCCGTCCTGCAAGGCAGGTCGTCTTGCGTTGCGGGGTGGACGCTATGGCGCGTTTGTTGCGTGTTCCAATTATCCCGAATGCAAATTCACGCGCAAATTTGCTCAGGCGGGCGGCGCTGAAGCAGGTGGTGACACTGGGCCGGAAGTGCTCGGCCAACATCCAGAGACAGGGCAGGATGTAAACCGAAAATCGGGGCGGTTTGGTCCCTATGTCGAAATGGGCGAAGGCAAGGACGCGAAACGGGGCTCCATCCCAAAGGACATTCCTCACGAGGAGTTCGGTCTGGATTGGGCGGTGAAGCTTTTGTCGTTGCCACGCACGCTTGGCAATCATCCCGAAACTGGCAATCCCATTTCGGCGAGCATTGGCCGCTACGGCCCTTATCTTGCCCATGACGGCAAATATGCCCGGCTTCAATCGACGAACGATGTGTTCGAAACGGGCATGAACACAGCTGTCGTCAAACTTGCCGAGGCTGCCAATGGCGCCGGTCGCGCACGAGGCGGCGCACGGGATCCGCTGAAGGTGCTTGGCAAACATCCGCGAACCGATCTCGAGATCAAACTGATGGAAGGCCGTTATGGCGTTTACGTGACGGACGGCACCAACCATGCGACACTTCCCAAGACAATTGTGCCGGAAGCACTCACGCTTGAGGAAGCGTCACAGCTGATTGACGAGCGCGCGGCCAAAGGGCCGGCGAAGAAAAAGGGCAGGGCAGCCCCCAGGAAAAAGGCACCCGCGAAAAAACCCGCCAAGAAAAAGGGCTAGGTCAGGCCGAGTCTCGACTCGACAAGATCGAGTGGCATGGCACCGCCGCCGAGAATGCCTGCATGGAAAGTGCGCATATCAAAGCGCTTGCCTAACTTGGTCTTGGCGCGTTCTCGAAACGAGAGTAGTCTCAACTGCCCAAGCTTGTAGCCCAATGCTTGTCCCGGCCAGGCCATATATCGTTCAATTTCTGCAGTGACGCGGCTTTCGGCAACGCCCGTCGCCTTAAGCATCCAGGCAATCGCCTCTTCACGGGTCCAGCGCTTGCTGTGAAGCCCTGTATCGACGACCAACCGCACCGCCCGAAAAAGTTCATCCTGCAATCGGCCTAGATTGCCTATTGGATCATCCTTGTAAACGCCAAGCTCTGCCATAAGTTGTTCGGAATAGAGCGCCCATCCTTCGGCATAGGCATTGAAACTCGCAATTTTCACAAGGATTGGAACTTCGCCCAGCGCGGCTGCAATGGATCCTTGCGTATGATGACCCGGGACGCCTTCATGATAGCTGAGCGTAGGCAGGCGGAGTTTCGCAACAGCAGACATGTCACGCAAGTTGATCCAATAAGTGCCTGGCCGTGTTCCATCAAGCGACGGGCCATCGTAATAGCCACCGGGCGCGGATGCCTGAGTGGCTTCGGGCACACTTTTGACAAGCAGTGACTGCCGGGGAATCAGCTCCATTGGCAGCAAGTCCGGATACAGACTCTCTGCATCCCTGACTTTGGCGCGAACATAAGAGAGTAACGCCTCGCGTCCGGCGTCGCTATTGGGAAACTGGTTCGCAGGGTCTTTTGCGAGCGCCATCATCCGAGCGCCTATGCTTCCCTGTGCCATTCCTTGTTGTGCCAAAAGCACATTCATCTGACTGGAAATGCGCGCCACTTCATCAAGACCAACCTGATGAATCTCGGCGGGCGAAAGCATTGTATCGCCCAATGATCGAACATTGGCGGCATAAAAGCCTTCTCCTTGCGGCAGGGCCCAGACTCCGGCATCAGTGCGCGCACCAACCAGCATGGTGAACATCTCGGCCCGCAACTTTGCAAAGGCTGGCCGCGCACTCCTCTTGATTGCCATGATCGCGCGCCGTGTGGCGATTTGGCGTATCCGCACCGAAAGCCCTGCTGCTTCCATCCGCGCAGAAAACGTCTTGAGTAATGGCTGATGTGCGGCATTGCCTTCCAGCAGGGAGTCGAGGATTGGAATGGTTTTTTCTATAAGTGCGCGAGGTGGTGTGCATCCACCCGCAGCATCCGCACGAATCTTGTCGATCAGTCCTGTCATGCCTGACCCAAGGCCGACCAGTTTTTCTATCCAGGCATCGACGGCTCGAGCGGTGGAAAGTGATTGCTGCTCCATCATCCAGTTTACACCGTCGACGTGCGGCCCTGT
>JANNLW010000334.1:0-2407 GCA_031397145.1 Sphingomonadales bacterium
GTTCAAAAGCTTGAAGCCAATTCGGGAACTCTCGGTCTTTTCGGGTACAGCTTTTTGGAAGAAAACACGTCTCGTCTGAAGGGTGTCTCGATCAACGGAGTGGCGCCGAACTACGCGACGATCCAGTCGTTCAAATATCCGGGCGCGCGCGCAATGTTCATCTACGTCAAGAACGCGCACCTAAAAGCCATTCCGGGCATCCGCCAGTTCGCTGCGGAATATGCCAAGGAGGGGACGTTCGGGCCAAAGGGCTATCTGCTTCAGCATGGCCTGATCGCCAGCCCGGATGCCTCGCGCAAGCGGGCTGCTGCTTTCGCCACCACGATGACACCGATGAACAACGCCGGTCTCAAGTAAGTTTAAAAAGAAATTAAGGGGCATAAAATGAAACGCTTTACCCTGTTGCGGGTCCTCCTCTGGGCCAGCGCAATGGCATTCTCGCCGCAAGTCAATGCGCAAACCGCGGACAAGGAAATCGAACCGCCAACGGATGCGCCGTCTCCTGACGATGTGCCGACCACCGTATCGGCCGAGGAAGCCAATATCAGTGCAGCGGATGCGCGTGCGGCCGAGCTTGAAGCCCAGATTGAGGGCCTGCAGGCACAGCTGACCGAATTGAAGACGCTGGTCACCAAGGCTGCACCGAGCTGGAAGGGTGCTCCGCAGTGGACGGACACCGACGAAGGCTTTAGCTTCAAGGTTCGTGGCCGCCTGATGCTCGATGCGGGGTATGTAAAGGAGCCGACCGGCTATGTTGCCAACCGGAACCTTGGTTTCAACGCTCGCGTCCGACGCCTCCGCATCGGCGTCGAAGGAACCCTACCCGGTGATTTCGCTTACAAGGCTGAAGTCGACTATGCCAACAGCGCCGTCAGCTTTGCAGATGTGCTTTTGACTTATCAGCCCAAGGGCAAACCCTGGAATGTTGCCTTTGGCAACATGGAAACCAACAATGGTCTGGAACAGGTTACCAGTTCGCGGTGGGTTTCGTTCATCGAACGATCCCAGATGAACGATGCCTTTATCAACACGCGCCGATTGGGCATCAATCTGGGCTATGTAAGTCCGGATACGTTGTTCCGCATCAACGGGGGCCTTTTTGCTGCCCACACGATCGACGCGTCGCTCGACAATGATGGCTGGATTGCCGCCGCACGTGCGACCTATGCGCCATTCGTCGCAAACGGTTTCGTTCATATGGGCGCGAACTTCCAGCATCGCAGCTTCCAGTCGAACGCTAGCGGCGTCGCATCCACCTCTATTGGCGCACCGTCCACGAACCAGTTGGCTCGGTACCGCGCCCGTCCGTTCCTGCAGACAACCGATGTCCGCTTTGTCGACACTGGAAACTTTGCAGCCACCAGCGACAATGTGTTCGGGGTGGAATTGTTTGGCGTCTTCAAGTCGCTGCACCTCGGCGGTGAAGCGCAGTATACCAAGACGAACGCCTATAGCTCTGGCACGCAATTGCTCAACCCGCGCGATTTTTTCGTCGGCAATACCGCCATTGCAACAGCGACCGGTGATCCGTCATTCTTCAGCGCTTATGCCGAGGTCGGATTTTTCCTCACCGGCGAGACACGTGGATACAAGAACGGCACCTGGGATCGCACCAAGGTACTCAACCCCTACAATAAGGGTGGCAAGGGTGCAGTGCAACTGATCGGTCGCCTGGACTATCTTGATCTTGACACGGCAAAGCTCAAAAACGGCCTTACCAACAATTTCACGACCGGCGCCACATCGCTCGCTGCGCTTAACACGCGACTCGGACGTGGGGGCAAGCAGACTGGATATCTGTTCGGCCTGACGTGGATCCCGACCGACTATGTCCGGTTCCTTGTGAATTACATCCACACCGAAGTTGAAGGGGGCCCGTTTGCGGCAGCGTTCAAGCCGCTATCGACCAAGCCGGTCGATCAGCGGACCTACAGCGTCGATGGATTTGCAATCCGCGCACAGTTCGATTTCTGACAGACAGAAGTCAGAAACACCGTCCTGCCACCACTCCTCCCGGCGCAGGGCATACAAAAGAGCCACTCCTTCGTTTCAGTCGAAGGGGTGGCTTTTCATTTCAGGAACGCGGACGCAGCAGCACGTCGAGGCTCGTTTCGCCAGTTCCGGTTTTCTCCAGCCTGGGATAACGCAGCCCGCCGTTCCAGGCGATGGCGATCTCGCGAACGCGGTTTCCGGATTTCACGATCAGGCGGATCGGGTCGCTCCCGCCTTTTGTGGCGGAAATCGCCTCGGTGATAACAGTTTCCGAATAGACCTGCCCGTTGACGGCGACGATCTCCGCCGCCGAAGTGAGCCCGGCATTGAAGGCCGGACTGTCCCAGATCACCGTGTTGACCTTTCCACCCTTGCCAATGGTCAGGCCAATCGAAAAGCTGAGGTCCTGTTCGGC
>JANNLW010000372.1:0-1821 GCA_031397145.1 Sphingomonadales bacterium
TTCGCACCACGTGCTGCTGCACAGGGTCCAGGAACCCCATCCAGCTGTCCCGTCCCCCTCTCCTTGCGACCCGGGCGCGCCGATCGAGTGACCCAAGCCAGCTCGCACCCCAAATCCTATTACGCAAGAAGAAAGAACAGACAGGGGGATAATGACGAGACTCGCTGGATCAATTATTTGCACTGCAATAGCCGCCAACGACGACATTGCAGACGTTGAGCCAGTTCGAGTATTGCGCTTGTCTATGTTTCGAGCGTGGACATTGCTGCCGTTTCTGTCGGGCATGATTGTGGTCTGCCAAGGCTGCGCAGGCCCACAAGAGGCTTTCCAGAACGTACAGCTATGCATTGCCGACGAGCGAGGCGTACTCGAACTCAAACGCATCATGCGGGCTGTTGCGCAATCCAAAAATCTTGAGTTCATCGACAACAGTGCGCGGCAAGGCGAAAATCTGAAGGCGATGGGTGCTGACAAGGCTCTGGGACGTGGTGCCAGCCGCGCCATTGATGTTCACATCGAAGGCGAGAATGGCATGGGTGTCACAGCTGGTAATCTTGGCTTGCCTGAATACCAAGTTGCGCTGGGGTTCACCGAAGGAACAAACCCATCGATGGCTCGGGTGCTGTCAAACGAACTGATCAAAGCCTTGTCACAGCGATGGCATGTTGAAGTTGTGCCATTGGGGAAAGGGGCAATGCCGATGAAAACCTGCGAAGGTTAGAGTCCGCTTACCACCCAATATGCGACGAAGCGGTCCGCCAGCGAGCGACCCCAAAGGTGACATTAGTTTTCGATCAGCGCCGCCACTGCAATCACGGCAACGAATCCCACGACAATCGTGATCCAGACAATCGCCGAGGCATCCGCGAAGTGCCCCCAGAGTAAAGACTTCGATAGTAAGGGACTGCCGCGCTCAATCTTGCGGGGGTCCACGCCAGTTTCCGCAGATATGGCCATTGCAAACCGTTCCCAAAGATCAGCTGCATTTAGCGCCTCGCCGGAAAGTGCCTTTTTAAGTGAGT
The DNA here is from genome assembly GCA_031397145.1 of Sphingomonadales bacterium. Taxonomy (GTDB): domain Bacteria; phylum Pseudomonadota; class Alphaproteobacteria; order Sphingomonadales; family Sphingomonadaceae; genus Aquisediminimonas. Next base: position 1,023 of record JANNLW010000372.1, read on the forward strand.
CAAACACGTCGCCAGCAGTTTCCCAGCGAGCTGCGTCCGAGTAGTCGAGTTTAACCCCGAAGGCGTCTTCAACATCGGCGATGGCAGCGATCTCGTCACCATCACCACCAAGCCCGACGCTGGTTGGAGTGCTTTCCGTCATCATTGGAGCATGACGACCGTGTTGTCCTTTTGCAATGTCCGCTAACCACCCAATTCTGTTGAAAAACTCCCGCGCGACTACCTCAGGATGGATTTTAGGAAACAATGATTCAATCCGACCCTTGCTTGTGAATCTTCGTTGCGAGAGGAGATGCTCGCGCGTTCGAAAATCACTCGCCAAAACGCCACTTGGAGTTTTTCAACAGAATTCACCCAATTGCAGACATTCCGTGCTGAAAGCCCTCCGATGCCTTCTTCCGGCCCCGTTGCAGGCATTTGTTCATAGGTGCAGCCGAACTGATGGACTATCGAAGGTGGTCTGCGCTTGGGATGACGATGCAGTCATTGCCCTTTTCGGCCAAATGTAACTGGCTCGCATATCGCGGCTGTCGATCAGTAGCGCCAAGGGTGAATTTGCAAACCGCTGTTGCGGGCCGAGATTGCCCGACAACGATTCGACGGACCCGGGCGTAACGGTAACGCCAAGAGAGGTTCCGTCTTGCATGAGATTGGGTCAATGACTTTAATCAGCGTATCTTTCATACAGCCGGACGAACGTTCGAACCCCAAGTTACCCAACAAACAATGAGGCGCATTTTATGGACTCCAAGATCGAACAATCCATTCTGCTGGTCCGGATCGAAGGCGCTGTCGCCTG
>JANNLW010000464.1:0-2350 GCA_031397145.1 Sphingomonadales bacterium
CATCACGAAGCAGTGCATGACCACTGACAGGACGTTGCGCGCGCGGACGAGTCCGCCATAGAATAGCGCCAGGCCCGGGATGGTCATCAGCAGGACGAGCGCGGAGGCCACAAGAACCCACGCCGTATCACCGCTGTCGGAAACGACCAGAGGTTGCGCCAATGCGGGTGCTGCGAGCATCGCCAGTATGGTAGCAGCGATGGTTTTGGTCCCCCTGATCATGCACCCATTCTCCTTGCTTGTTTGTAGCCGTGCTAGGCCATGGACTTGAGGGCATCAAGGGGTGTTGCATTCGTCAGTCTCGCCTTGAAGCGCTGGCGGCAATTTGGCACAAGCGGCAAAACGCGATCTGGACAGGGAGCCGATTATGAAGTGCCGGGCGATCCTGGTTGTTGCAGCAGTTTGGGGGCTTGTAGCGGCAACACCCGTGATCGCGCAGAAAAAGACCCCCTATTGGGCTTCAATTTCAGCCGGTCAGGCTCGAATGCGCACGGGTCCCGGACGACAGTTTCCAGCGAACTGGCTCTATCAGCGCGCTGGCCTTCCCGTGAAAGTGATCGAAACCTATCCCAATTGGCGAAAGATCGAAGATCCCGACGGCACCCAAGGCTGGATGCAGGCCAATCTGCTCAGCGATGATCGTGCCGGCCTGATCACCAAAGGAGAAGTCCAGTCGTTGAGGGAGTCCCCGAATGCGTCATCTCGGATTGTCTGGCGGGCGGAACCAGGAGTCGTTGGCAAGCTCAGCGAGTGCCGCAAGGGTTGGTGCAAGATCGATGTCCGAGGGAAAATCGGCTATGTACAGGCGACGGCGCTTTGGGGCGTCGATCCGGACGAGCTAGAACCCTGAATCCAAACGCTCTTCCGCTCTGGGGCTGGGCACTGGGAGGCGCGTTGCTTGGCCTTGTTGCAGGAAGTTTTCTCGCGACGCTGGTGCTCCGTTGGCCGAGTGGGAGGGGGGTCACGGAGGGACGCTCAAATTGCGATCATTGTGGCCATTCGATCAACGCCGAGGACCTCATCCCGGTGGTCAGTTTTATAAGGCTTCGGGGAAAATGCCGGGCTTGCGGAGAAAGGATTGACCGATCGCACATTGCCATCGAGGGCCTCTGCGCGCTGACAGGTGGAGTGGCGATGGTTGTAGCCCCCGGGCAGGCCGGGTTCACGGGCGCATTGTTTGGCTGGCTGCTGATTGCATTGGCGGCACTCGACCTGAAACATTTCTGGCTGCCGGATCGATTGACGGGCTCGCTTGCGCTGGTCGGAATTGCGTCCGGACTCACGGGTCTTGCTCCCTCCTTGTTTGACAGGGTGATAGGCGCCCTGGCCGGTTTCGCCACGCTTGCCCTGATCGCCACAATTTATCGCTGGGTCCGCAACCGGGAAGGCCTTGGCGGCGGCGATCCGAAACTATTGGGTGCAATCGGTGCGATGCTTGGTTGGCAGGCCCTGCCGTTTGTATTGCTGGGAGCGAGCGGTTTCGGCCTGATGTTTATTGGCTTGCAATGGGCCAATGGACGAAAAGTTCAGGCATCCGATCGACTGCCGCTCGGCGCTCTCATGGCCTTGGCCGCCTTCCCGCTATGGATGCTCCAGCAGTAGCAAGGCGCCGCCGCTATCGCAGGCCATGGAAACCCTTGTACCAATTGACGAACGAGGGAACACCAACAGAAATCGGAGTCGTTGGGGCATATCCCAGATCGCTCGATATCGCATCGATGTTCGCATGTGATTCCGGCACGTCACCTGCCTGCATCGGCTGGAAATCAAATTCTGCCTTTCGTCCGCATTCCGCTTCGATCATGGCGATCATGTCCATCAGTTCTTCGGACTTGTTGTTGCCGATGTTGTAAAGGCGATGGGTTTCCTTGCTGCCGCCGGCCTTGATCAAACCATCATCAGGCGGAGGCGCGTCGAGACAGGCGACGACGCCGGATATGATGTCGTCGATATAGGTGAAATCCCGCTTCATCCTGCCCTGGTTGAAGACCTTGATCGGCCGCCCGGCCAGAATGTCACGCGTGAACATCCACATCGCCATATCGGGCCGACCCCAGGGGCCGTAAACCGTGAAAAAACGAAGACCTGTCAGTGGGATACGATAGAGATGGGCATAGGTCTCGCTCATGAGTTCGTCCGCTCTTTTCGTCGCGGCATAGAGCGAGATCGGGTGATCGACGCGATCTTCGACACTGAACGGCAAATGGACATTGCCACCATAAACCGACGAGCTTGAGGCATAGACCATCGGGATTTGCCTGGCCGAGCGCCTTCTCGCACGTGGAGAGGTTGTGGTCGGGATCGACAATATGAACGGCTATTATGACCCCACACTCAAAAAAGCACGCAT
>JANNLW010000487.1:0-7780 GCA_031397145.1 Sphingomonadales bacterium
TCCCAGAACCATTGTTCGCCTCGCCGCCAATCAAGCAGGAGGTGTTTGACGAGAAAACTGGCCGCAATCATTCGCACGCGATTGTGCATGAAACCCGTAGTCCAAAGCTCGCGCATTCCCGCATCGACGATCGGATATCCCGTCAATCCTCTTGTCCAGGCTGAAAAATCTTGATCGGCCGCGTCATCGTCTCTCCACTGCATAGCATCATAGGCAAGGCGGCCATTTCTGGAGCCATAATCGGGAAATTGATCGATGAGATTTGTCGCATAGTCGCGCCAGCCTATTTCGCGCAGGAAGGACTCTGCTTGTCTGCCTGCAGATTTTGACGCGTGATGCCAGATCGTCGCAGGACTGATTTCGCCAAAATGCAAATGTGGAGAGAGTCGCGAAGTTCCCAGCGTTGACGGCAGATTTCGCGCCGCATCGTAGTGCGCAAGCTGCGGATAAAAGGAAAGAAACGCATCGCGAGCGCCCTTTTCGCCAGGGCGCCACTCTGAAAATCCGACACTCCAGTCCGGTTTGATCGGAAGAAGCATCCAATCATCGAGAATCGCGGTTTCAAAACCAGAAACCCCAACGATACGATCCGGCACCTGGAGCGGCTTGGGCGGAGGCATCTGCTCTAACAACGCTTTCCACCACGGTGTAAACACGCGATAACGCGTTCCTCCGCCTGTCAGGAGCGACGCTGGCGGTGCAAGCCGGTTGCCATCATGCAGCACAAGTTCGATTTCCGCACCCAGTTCGGACTCCGCGTTTTGCCACCAAGGCTCATAATGACGGTTCGCATAAACCCGCACTGCGCCAGTTTCGCTTGCAAGGCGCATCAGTTCGGCAACGCAGTTTCCCCGACGTAGTGCCAACGTAATGCCAAGCGCGTTATATGATCGACTTAGGTTTTCGAGCGAATGATGCAGCCACCAGCGTTGCGCCGCCCCCATCTTGCGCAGACCGGGTGCCTCTTCGTCCAGCACGTAAACCGGAATGACCGGACCGCGCGCCGCCGCTGCAACAAGCGCAGGATTGTCACCAAGGCGAAGGTCCTGGCGCAGCCAGAGGATGGAGGGTGCGGGCATCGGCGTCAGATGCCGCGTCTCTGGAACACGATCAAGTCCGGTGCGTGTAATATTCCAATATGGTCGGGGATTAACACCCGAACTGCAATATTCTTCTACAGCGGGCAGCATGGTAATGTTTGGCGCGCCCGGAACGATTCGAACGTCCGACCCTCAGATTCGTAGTCTGATGCTCTATCCAGCTGAGCTACGGGCGCGCGGAGACGTGCCTTTAGTCGGGGGCAATGGGGAGCGCAACCCCGTTGCGGCGGAAAAGAACCGCGCCTAGGGAATGAGAATGATGAAGCCTTTTCCCGCTCTCGCCATCGCTGCCCTGCTTGCCGGTTGTGCCGTATCGGGCGAGTATCCTTCGCTTGCAAAGCGCCCGTTTGAAAAGCCGCCTGCCAACCCGACCTCCCCGCCGCCTGCAGCCGTGGTGCCATCCGATCCCGCGCTTCAGGGTCGAGTTGCCGACATGCTCAAACTGGCGCGCGCCGGAGTTGCAGATTTCGACGCAACCTTGCCCGCAGCACGCGAAGCCGTTCGGCGTGGAACAGGGGCAGCCGAAGGCAGCGATCCGTGGATCGAAGCGCAAATGGCTGTCTCGCGTCTCGAACGAACGTTGGAACCGGCGCGCAACGCCTTGGCCGATCTTGATGATGAGCGCCGGATCCTTGACCAACATCCGGGATCTCCCGACCAGCCCGCACTTGAGGCGGCGATTGCCGAAGTCGAAATGATCGATGCGCGTCAGTCGTCCAGCATCCGGGCATTGCTGGCGCTGCTCAAATAGACTCAACTGCGTTTTTATGGGCAGCACCGTTGTGAACATAGTGCGCAACCGCCATCTGGTTCCCTATCGACCAGTGTTCATCAAGGTCCCGCATGAAACGCGCCGGCCTTCCGCCCCACATTTGTCCGGTTGGAATGATTTTGCCGGGCGTCAACATCGCACCAGCCGCAAGCATCGCATTTCGTTCCAAAACACAGCCATCCATGACAATCGCTCCTAGGCCGACAAGTGCCCCCGTGCGGATTGTGCAGCCATGGAGCATCGCCATATGGCCAACCAACGCATCGTCCTCGATGATTGTCGGGCTTCCATTCATTCCACCTTCAGCCGAATCGCAATGAATTACGGTCCCGTCCTGAACATTGGAGCGTGCGCCGACATGAATAAAATTCACATCCGCGCGAAGGACGCAATTGTACCATATACTTGCCCCCGGTCCGACCTCGACATCGCCGATGATCCGGCATCCGGGCGCAATGAAGGCCGTGGCGTGGATCCGAGGCGTTTTGCCGTGGAGCGGAATAATGCTGATATCGTTCATTTGTCCCGTTTATACGGCTTCAGGATCGAAAGGATACTGGCATGATCGTCGGTCCACGGTCTGAAACCCGGGCGCCCCGCCAGCGGTCTCCACACTTCCTTGGCGTCAGCAACAACGAGGCGCTCGATGACCGCTTTGTCCGGTGAAAATGCAATCCAGAGAGACGGTGAATAGTTCAGTTTCCGTTCGTCGACAGTTGCGTTGTAATCACGCGCCGCGCTTGACCAGCCCTGTTGCGACGCGGCGGCAAGTACAGGTTCCAGATCAAGATACCGGTTCGAGATATGAACCATCAGCAAGCCATTGGCGGCAATATGGCGGCGATAGGTTGCGAATGCCTCTTGCGTCAGCAAGTGCATCGGAACGGCATCGGACGAAAACGCGTCAATCGCAAGCACATCCGCACTTCCGTCGGGCTCTGCCGCAAGCGTCAAGCGGGCATCGCCAATGGCAACGTCCGTCTTTGGCAGGCATTTCGAGAGGAACGTGAAGTGCTTTGGATCAGACGCAATTGTTACGATTGCCGGATCAATTTCATAGAATTTCCATTTCTGTCCCGGCAGCGCGTAACATGCAAGCGTACCGGATCCCAGGCCCACAATCCCGATCCTTGCGTTCGGGCCATAAAGTTGCGGCGTCGCCGCCAAGGCCAGGCCAATGCCGGAACGCGGCGCATAATAGCTCGTGTGCATTTTTTCGCGTGTGGGACCAAGGTTTTGGACACCATGAACGGTCGTCCCATGAACGAGAATTCGCGAATCGGTCCCGTTGGTGCGCACGGAATAGACACCGAAATAGCTTCGGGTCATCATTCCGGGCCTTTTCGAAAGCTCGACCTTGTTCCAGCCATTCAGCCCCAGCATCAGCCCAACGACGGCGCCGACATAAAGCAATTTGTTGCCGAACCCGATCAGCGCGACCGCGATCAGGACAATCGCTACACCGATCTGAAGGACCTCGGAATCGCCTTTTGTGTACGCGCCCGCGCCAAGCAATGAGAGCAGAAACACAGCCACAAGCGTCCAGCGTGTCAACGTTGCTGCGTAGGCGCTGCCGTTCCAAAGCCTCTTGCTCAATCCGAAGATCGGCTGAGGCGCAATCAGAAACGCGGTGGCCGCGATCAGGATGGGGTGTTCATAGGTCCAGTCAAAAATCAGTGGCGCAATCAAGGCGCAGAAAATCCCGCCGAGCACGCCGCCGACGGACATGGCGAGGTAGAAGCGGGTCAGGTGCTCCGGGTGCGGTCGGCATTCGAACATTTCTGCATGCAACACGACGGCCGCAACAAACAGGCTGAGCAGCGTCAGGAATGCAAAGGCGAACGGAAACTGGGTCGAATCCATGAACGCACTGCAGGCGGCCATTAGAATTATGAATGGTGCGATCCGCTTGATGAAGCCCGCAATTCCACGATTTGTTGCGAAAGCGACGGAGAAACTCAACAGATAGAGGCCGAGTGGTAAAACCCAAAGCAGCGGCATCGCCACGATGTCTGTGGTCAGGTGAAGGCTGGTTGACAACATCAGACCTGAGGGGACAGCTGCAAGCACGATCCAGCGTGAAACCGTCTTCCGATCGGGAATGGCTGTTTCAAGGCGCCTGGAGGGTGCTAAAGCAATATCCTTAGGCATCGCAAAAGCAGAAATGGCGACCAAGACCATCAACGCCAGATAGCCACCGCTCCACATCAGGCTTTGGTCGGCAACTGGCAATAGCGGCTCAACGATCAGCGGGTAGGCGATCAAGCCCGCAAAACTGCCGAAATTCGATGCCGCATAGAGAGGATATGGATCGCCTCCGCCAGAAAGCGTAAACCATCGCTGCATCAATGGTGCTTGCGCCGCTACAACGAAGAACAGCGGACCGATCGATGCAAGGAGCAGATAAGGCACCCAGAATATGGGATTGGAACTGGCCGTTGGCATAGTGCCGTTCAGGCCGACCGGAAGAGTCAGTGCAGCGACAAGGAAGAGAGCGAGGTGAATGCCAGCCTGTAAACGCCCAGAAAACCGCCCTAGCCAGTGCGCATAGGCATATCCACCAAGCAGCAAGGCCTGATAAACCAGCATTGCCGAGTTCCACACCGTCGGTGCGCCGCCAAGCCGGGGTAACGCCATGCGTGCAACCATCGGCTGAACGAGGAAGAGCAGGAACGAGCCTGCACAGATCGTTGCGATGAACCGGAAACGGGTCAGCCGCGCAGCGTTACCGACGACGGAAGATGTTGCCAGTGTCATGAATACCCTTTTTTTTCAGAACAGGCCCGCTCTAGCGGCTCTGTCTTTTATTGTGGTTAACAAGGTATTGGTCTGTCGATACTATAGGCAATATGCCGCTTGAGCGGGCTCCCGTCGGGCACGTTCGGGTGATCGAAGTCCAGATCATGATGGCGTTGCATACCCAGTCGTTCCATGAGCCCCCAGCTTCGCGTGTTACCCGGCACCGTGATTGCCCAGATTTCATCGTCCGCCAGATTGGCAAAACCCCAATCCAGACTGGCCTGTGCCGCCTCTCGTGCATAGCCCTTGCTCCAATGGGAATAGCCGAGGCGCCAGCCGATATCGGGCAAGCCAGCTAATGGAATTCCCTCAGGTTCAGGCTGAATTCCGCAAAATCCGAGCATTTCCGCGTCTGATTTCCGCTCGATCGCCCAATAACAGTGACCCAGTTGTTCCTGATGAGCGCGCTGGCGAGCGATGGCCGCGCGGATTTCGGCTTCTGTCTGAAGCGGGCCCAGAAACTCCATAACCTTTGGATCACGGCAAATCGCGAGCAAGGGAGCGACGTCGTTGTCCCGCCACGTGCGCAGGATCAGTCGTTCGGTCTCGACAATGGTTTCAGCCATTGAGAAGGCGTGCGGCGTGCGCGGCGTGATAGGTCAGCACACCCGAGCAGCCGGCACGACGGAAGGCCAACAATGTTTCCAGCACCAGCGCATCGCGGTCCCCCGCACCGGCCGCGACGGCGGCTTCGATCATCGCATATTCACCAGACACTTGATAAGCAAAAACAGGAACTTCGAACTGCTCCTTTACACGACGAATGATATCCAGATAGGGCAATCCGGGCTTCACCATTACGCTGTCGGCACCCTCGGCGAGGTCAAGTGCGACTTCGCGCAGCGCCTCTTCCGCATTGGCATGATCCATCTGATAGGTCTTCTTGTCGCCTTTGAGTAGCCCGCTTGAACCAACCGCGTCGCGGAACGGCCCGTAGAACGCGCTCGCATATTTGGCGGAATAGGCCATGATCTGGACATTGATGTGCCCGGCATCCTCCAGCGCGCGACGGATCGCGCCGACACGACCGTCCATCATGTCCGAAGGAGCGATGATATCTGCACCGGCATCAGCCTGTACAAGCGCCTGATCAACCAATATCTGCGATGTTTCATCATTCAACACATATCCAAGCGCATCGACAAGGCCGTCATGTCCATGCGCAGTATAGGGATCCAGCGCAACATCGGTCAGCACACCGAGATCGTCGCCGAGCGCATCCTTGATCGCGCGAATCGCGCGACACATCAGATTGTCGGGATTGAGCGCTTCGCGCCCGTCATCCGTGCGCAAGTGATGCGGGGTGTTGGGAAACAATGCGACACAGGAAATCCCCAATTTCTGTGCTTCCCGGGCGCGTTTTACGATATTGTCCACCGACCAGCGCGAGACACCGGGGAGCGTCGCGATCGGCTCTTCGGCGCCCCGGCCGTCAGTCACGAACAAGGGCCAGATGAGATGGGCTGGCTCCAGATGGGTCTCGGCAACCAACGCACGGCTCCAGCCGGTTGAGCGGGTGCGGCGCATGCGCAAGGCAGGAAAGCGGGCATCTGTCATGATGGAAATCCCTCTACACCAGGATGTTGGAACTGGAAATCTCTGTCTATTAGGAGCATTTTAGAGCTTCAAAGGGCATAGCGGGTGCATGTTGCTGGTTCCACAGGCAGATCAGTCTGACGTCGGTTGCTACATTGCGCATGTGGCGGCCATCGGTGCTGTGCCGGATAGCCTGTATGCCGAATGGCTGGAATTGGCGGACGACGCGAGTGAACCCAATGCGTTTTCCGAGGCGTGGTTTGCCAGACCTGCGCTTTGCACTTTAGCCTTGGATCGCATCATTCACATCGTCGAGGTGCGCAATGCCAATGGCCGGTTGACGGGCGTCATGCCGATGACGCTAGATAACCGCTATGGCCGGATTCCTGTGCTTCATGTGGTGAACTGGACCCATTTCCAGTGTTTCATGGGTACTCCGCTCGTGCGGCGCGGCGATGAAATCGGTTTCTGGAATGCGATTCTGACCTTGCTCGACCAGAGTGCATGGGCACGCGGCTTTCTGAGCATTTCGGGACTTCTAGAGGACGGAGCGATTCATGGCGCGCTCAAGGCGGCGGCCGACCATCTTGGTCGCCCCTGCCCCTCCGTACACTGGGCCAAGCGTGCCGCGTTGGCCAGCAATCTTGAACCTGAGGCGTATCTTTCAGCTACCGTCAGGCCGAAAAAACGCAAGGAATTGCGCCGTTTGGCCAAGCGACTTTCTGATCGAGGGACGGTGAGCTTTTCTACGCTGGAAGACGAGAACGAAATTGCTGGCTGGTGCGATGCCTTTCTCGCGCTTGAATCCAGCGGGTGGAAAGGTTCGCAGGGTTCGGCCTTTGCAAACCAACCGGAAACCGCCAAATTCTTTCGGGAGGTTATTCATGGCGCTTTTGAAGCCGGGCGGCTCGACTTCCAGCGGCTCAACCTCGATGGCAGGGCGATTGCGATGCTGATCAATTTTCGCACGCCGCCGGGAAGCTGGTCATTCAAGATCGCTTATGACGAAACTCTTTCGCAGTTTTCTCCTGGCGTGCTGATCGAACTGGAGAACCTGCGGCGCGTACTTGAGGATCCGGAAATCGCCTGGATGGATAGCTGCGCGGTTGAGGATCATCCGATGATCAATAGCCTGTGGGGTGAACGGCGCTCGATCGTGCAAGTCAGTGTACCCCTCTCGGGCATGGCGAGAACCACAGTTTTCCAAGCGTGTCGCGCGATGGAAATGACATCAGCGAAGCTGCGTCGGGTGCTGGCATCATGACCGTTTTCCCCAAGGCTGCACGCGACCTGTTCGCGGCTAATTATCCCGAAGTTCCTGTCAAACTGACCCACGACCTGATTGATCATCCGCTGCTGACGCTTTCCGCACTGGTCAAACTTGCCGCAGGATTACCCGCCAAAGATGTCGAGTATAATCCAGGCGACCTGCCGATCGGGATTGCACCTGAGGATATTCCCTCACCTCATCTCGATGTTGCCGAAACCATTCGATCGATTGAAGAGAATGGCAGCTGGATGGTGCTGAAGCTGGTTGAGCAGCACCCCGACTATCGCGACCTGCTCGCCGAGC
>JANNLW010000092.1:0-12431 GCA_031397145.1 Sphingomonadales bacterium
TCTCCATCCGAGTTGAAACAAGCGCAAGAGCCAGCAGCAAAGCCAAAGTCGACAGCACCCGTGAGGTCGGCACCAAAGAAAATTGCGGCCCCCAAGGCGACTTCGGTCAAGGCACCGACGGTTAAAAATATAGCTCCAAAAAAGAGCGCGGCAATCGCTCCTGCTCCGCCCGAGGCGGCGCCGCTAACGGCGATAGGCGTGGCGGGGGCTTTTGGGTCCCCTGACAATCTGCTCCAGATCAAGGGGCTCGGCCCCAAGCTCAATACCGTGCTCGAGGGGCTTGGCATTACACGCTTTGATCAGATTGCGGCATGGAGTGTGGAAGACGTCGTAAAGGTCGATGAACATCTTGGTGCTTTCAAAGGCCGGATCGAACGTGATAGCTGGATCGAACAGGCAGGCTTTCTTGCCAAAGGGGCGATTGCAGAATTTGAAGCGAAATTCGGAAAACTCGACAGCGAAAACAAATAGGGTCTTTGCCCAAAGGCCGGGTACTGCCCTTTTCGCCTTTGTTGCCATGTTGCTTCTGGGATCGATCGCGCAAGCTCAATCGCTTGATGACGAGCGGCGTGCGCTGAATATAGCCAAGGCTCAGTCGGCCGCGGCGGACATGCGAGCCGATAGGCTGGAGGCCAAGGCCATTGTTGCCCAGGACCAGAGCGAAAAGGCCTTGGCACAATCCGCCGCGATCGCTTCGCGCATCCAGTCCGCAGAGGCGGACATCGAGGCCGGTGAAGCACGGATCCGGCTCATCGAAAAGCTCAGGGCCAATCAACGGATACGCCTTGCGGCAAAGCAGAAGCCTGCTGTCCGGCTCTTGGCGGCACTTCAGATGATGGCCCGCCGTCCGCCCGCACTCGCGCTGATCCAGCCTGGGACGACCCGTGATCTGGTCCATACCCGCGCGGTGCTCGCATCTATTCTGCCGGTCCTGCAGATTCGGACGGCGGCGTTGCGAGATGATATCGAAGAAGGCAGACGTCTGCGTGCGGATGCCGATCGGGCGATTGCAGCCCTCTCGTCGAGCCGGGAAAGGCTTGGGAGCCAACGCGCCGCACTCGTCCGCCAGGCCAGCGAACATCGTCGTATCGCCCAGCGCTTCACCTCAAGCGCGATGATCGAACAAGACCGTGCCATCGCGATGGGAGAAAAGGCGCGCGATATTGTCGATCTGATCGGGCAATTGGGCGAGGCGGCCGAGCAACGACAGCAGCTGGAAACACTGCCCGGTCCGATCCTTCGCCCTTCGCTGCCGGGTGCGTCGCACGCTCTTCCTGTCGAAACGGGAAAGCCGCTGACCAATCGCCTGGCCTATCGTTTGCCGGTTGCCGGACGGATTGTGTCGGGATTGGGTGAGGTCTCCAATTCGGGAGTGCGCGCGCGTGGCCTGACCATCGCGACCCGTCCGTCCGCGCAGGTGATTGCGCCCAACGATGGCCGCATTGTCTTTGCCGGGCCCTATCGCAGTTTTGGAAGGATTGTGATTATCGATCATGGCGCTGGCTGGACGACGCTCATTACCAGTCTCGCAGCGCTCGATGTCACCGTGGGAGACAATGTCCTGCAGGGAAGCCCGATCGGGCGCGCGAGGACAGAGGAACCGACGATCACGGTCGAATTGCGTCGCGGCAACCGTCCGATCGATATCGCGCACCTGGTGGGTTGAGGAGAGGCGCGCCTTCGGCACACACATACAGAAATGGCGGCTGATGTTGCCACCAGCCGCCACTATGTCGAACACTGCATCTTCGATCTTGCGACCGTCCTTACCTGTCCTGACATCAACAGGCCTTTCCCCGAGGGGTCCAATCCTGCTGCGGGTTTGTTCCGGATCTCCGCATCCGCTTCAGGTTGCCCCTTGGCTTCGCGTCCTTCCTTTCCTTACCCTTCCAGCGTCGTTTCCTCATTCCGCCTTGCGGCTTCATTCGGTGCGTTTCACCAGATCGTTGCCGAGGAAATTTCGTCAGTTGCCTTCAGAGCCTTCCCTTGGCCACAGATGGAAATTGTCATGATCGTCTGAGTCGGGCCAGCGGAATCTGCGTGCTGCAGCCTGTGGATAACGAGGATAACGGGGGTGGTTTTTTGAGAGTGTTAAACTCTGCTCTCAGTCTCGCCAGCGAATCGCAGCGCCATGGGGATGGCAGTCGGCCAGGGTTGCGGTTTTTCCATCTGGCCAGGCCGTGACGCGCAGCTCGCTCATTGGGGTTTGCGCATAAAACTCCATACTCACCCAAGCGAGCGGGCGCCGTTCGGTCGCACGCTCTCCGGCCTTTGCCAATGCGGTGCCGACACGTTTGCGGCCTTCTGGCGAAAGATACTGGAGTACAATGCTGTGAAACACGATACGCGTCACACCTTCGGCTTGTGGCATATCAAGCTGGTCTTCGATCCAATCTGCAGCGTCGCCGCGTTCGATATGGGGTGGGAACTGCCGGGCCAGGGCTAACGCTGCCTCGATTCGCGCGAGCCGCAGGTCCTGATCCGGCCAAACAAAGGCCAGCAAACGCTCCGCAACTTCAGGTTGGGATGCGTCAAGCGGGTTCTGATCGATCCCCCGCCGTGATACGACATTGACCGGTGCAAAAATGGGCGGTGGACCGTTCCAGTCGGGTGCGAGTTGAAGGGGTGACGCGGGATCACCGGCCTTCACTCCACCCAGGTCATAACCAAATCTGTCAAGATTGAGGTTCAGCCCGGCACTCGATCCGAGTTCGAGCAATTCAACATCGGGCCCGTATCGATGCGTTACGGCCATGATGCCGGGATAAAGCATGCCCGACCGGGCTACTTCGTTGGTTTGTGGTGGGCCATCGAGCCACGGCAAGAGCCGGTCATCCCACTGCCGGATCGCGCGGCTGATTTCGCCAGCGATGTTCCCGGATCGGGCCTTGTAGATCGCGGACAGGGCAACATCGTCGCTGGATCGGGCAAGCGCGTTCAATCCGCCAGTGATGCGCATCATCAACGCGTCCGCCATTGGGTCGCCCGCCCAATCGAGAATGGCAGTGCCCGTTTGCGTCGTGCGGTCGAGTGTATCACTTAGAGCGAGGCATACATCTGCTGTCAGCGGGGATCTGGATGCCCGGCAAAAATCGGCCTGGGTCCGAAATGCCGCCCGAATCGTCTCTTCTCTCGATCGCGTCATGGCCCGCAACTTGCCCTTATTGCAGCGCACAAGTAAAGCCCGCGCCATCATGGCTCAACCGATCATCCTTGCTGTCCCGAAAGGACGTCTGCTCGACGAAGCCTTGCCCCTTCTTGTTGCAGCCGGGATCCAACCTGAAGCCGCCTTTTCTGATGAATCGAGCCGCGCGCTCCGCTTTACAACAAACAGGCCGGATGTCAGCCTGATCCGCGTGCGTGCCTTTGATGTTGCAACCTTTGTCGCGCATGGAGCGGCGCAATTGGGAATTGTCGGATCCGATGTGATCGACGAATTCGCCTATTCCGAACTCTACGCGCCGGTCGATCTCGATATCGGCCATTGTCGGATCTCCGTCGCGGAGCCAGCAGACCTTGCTGCGTCCGACGATCCACAGCGCTGGAGCCATGTTCGTGTAGCAACCAAATACCCAAACCTTACGCGCCGCCATTTTGAAGCACGAGGTGTCCAGGCCGAATGCGTCAAACTCAACGGCGCAATGGAGCTTGCGCCGACACTTGGCCTTTCCAGCAGGATCGTCGATCTCGTCTCGACGGGCCGAACGCTTAAAGATAATGGCCTCGTCGAAGTTGAAGTCATTTCCCATGTGTCCGCGCGGTTGATTGTCAATCGGGCCGCGTTCAAGACCAATGTTGAAGTTGGTATGATCGTCGATTCTTTCCGGAAGGCCGTCCGTGGTCAGGCTTGATGCCGGAGCGCCGGATTTTGCAGGGCGGTTCAAGGCGCTGGTTGACGCACGACGCGAGGCTGATCGGGATGTTTCTTTGGACGTTGCCGCAATCATTGCAGACGTTCGTGCGCGCGGAGACGCAGCGCTCGCTGAACAAACCTCCAAGTTTGACCGGTTCGATCTCAACGCGACTGGCTGGGAGATTCCGCTTGCGGATTGTCGTGTTGCGCTCGAAGCGCTCAAGCCGGAATTGAGGCAGGCCCTTGATCTCGCAGCAGCGCGGATTCGCGCCTATCATGCAGAACAACGTCCGCATGACAGCGACACCATCGATGATGCTGGCGTTCGCCTCGGCGCGCGCTGGCGGCCGGTTGATGCGGCCGGCATCTATGTTCCGGGCGGCCGGGCGGCCTATCCGTCATCGGTCCTGATGAATGCGATCCCGGCAAAAGTCGCTGGCGTCGAGCGATTGGTAATGGTCACTCCGACACCCGATGGAAACGTCAATCCGCTCGTACTGGCGGCTGCGGCACTTTCCGGTGTCGATGAGGTTTGGCGGATTGGCGGGGCGCAGGCAATCGCCGCACTTGCTTATGGCACCGAAACGATCGCACCGGTCGATGTTGTCACCGGCCCCGGTAACGCCTGGGTTGCGGAGGCCAAGCGGCAAGTTTTTGGCGTGGTGGGGATCGACATGATCGCCGGGCCGTCGGAAATCCTCGTAGTCGCCGATGGCGAAAATAATCCCGACTGGATCGCAGCCGATCTGCTGAGCCAAGCGGAACATGATCCCTCAAGCCAGTCGATCCTGATCACTGACGATGCGGATTTCGCTGATCGCGTGGAAGCGTCCATTGCGAAGAAACTGGACCTGCTTGCGACCGCAGAAACAGCGCGTGCAAGCTGGGATGCGCACGGTGCCGTGATCATTATCGGCGATCTGGATGATGCTGCACCGCTGGTCGATGCCCTCGCGCCGGAGCATCTTGAATTGGCTATCACCAATCCGGAGCCTCTGTTTGCGGCGGTCCGCCATGCCGGATCGATCTTCCTTGGTCGGCACACGCCGGAAGCTGTCGGCGATTATGTCGGTGGACCCAACCATGTACTCCCGACCGGGCGGCGTGCCCGTTTTTCATCAGGACTGTCAGTGCACGATTTCATGAAACGTACCAGCTTTCTGGCCTGCGATGGCAAGAGCATCCGTACGGTTGGTCCTGCCGCCGTTGCGCTGGCGCAGGCAGAAGGGTTGCCGGCCCATGCCGATTCCATTCTGGAAAGGCTGAATGGGGAGGATTTGGAATGAGCCGCGCGCGATCCCGCTCAGTTGCGCGCCTCGCCGCCGTGCAGGCGCTTTACCAGCTGGAGATGGAGAATACGCCCATTGCCAGGTTGCTGCATGAATTCCATCAACATCGGCTGGGGGCGACAATCGAAGGCGCGACCTATGCTGATGCGGAAGTCGATTTCTTCAATGATGTCGTCAAGGGTGTCGACGCGAGGAGGCTGGAGATTGATGCCGTCATTTCCGAAAATCTGAGCCAGGGATGGACGATTGAGCGCCTTGATCGCTCGCTGCGCCAGATCTTGCGGGCCGGCGTCTATGAACTGCTGGCGCGTCCCGATATTCCGACGGGCAGTGTGATCAGCGAGTATCTTGATGTCGCCCATGCTTTTTTCCCGCCCAAGGAAAAGAAGTTCGTCAATGGAGTGCTCGATGCCGCAGCCAAGGCCGTGCGGATTTGACCAGCGCGATCGTCCGGCGTTTTGGCACGGCGCGCGGAATGGTGCGACTGGTCATGTCGCATGCGGAAGTTGCTTTGCGGCTGGCTTCGATTGTCGATCCGGATGCCGCCTCGGTGCGCAGATTGGTGTTTGTCTGTCACGGCAATATCTGTCGCAGCGCCTTTGCTGAAGGGATGGCGCGCAAGCTGGGCATGAACGCCGTGTCGTTTGGGCTCTCGACAAGTAGCGGGCTTGGCGCCCATCCGCCTGTGCTCGAGGCCGCAAAAGCTTTTGATGTTGATCTTTCGGGACATCGTACAACAAGCGCCGACGCCTATGCGCCCGAACCTGCCGATATGTTGCTGGCGATGGAAACGCGTCAGCTCCGCAGACTTGCTTCATTGCCGGAGCTGTCACGGCTGCCTCGCACACTGCTGGGTCTCTATGCGCGACCGCGCGCGCCCCACCTTCACGATCCTTATGCGCTTGATGATGCCTATCTGGAAACGTGTCTCACGCGAATCCGGTCTGCGACTATCAGTCTTGCGGTAGCCTTTCCCGGCGCAAGGCCTTGCGGATAACGTTCGCCAGATCATGAAGGAAGGGCCTCATGTCATCGGGCGCGAACACAAAATAGCGCATCCGCGGATCGATGAACCCGGTGACAAAGCTCAGCAGATCTCTCAGCGGGGTTCGTCGGAAGTTGGGAATGGGTTCGCGGCCGAACAGGACGCGAATCAGACGTCGTGTTTCCGGAATCATGAAGCGCGCGCGACGCTGATTGAAGATTTGTGGCCCGATACCGGTTTCCTCCAGGATCGCGTGACGATACTGTTCCCACGCAAATTCGGCGCCGCAATGCTGCGCGAGGGGCAGGCTGCCCCAGAAGCGCCCATTGATCTCCATCAGCCAGTATTTTCCCGTTTCCGCGTCAAGGCGGTATTCGACCATCGCCGGCCCTGACCAGCCGATCGCTTTCAGCAGCGCTTCGGATTTTTCCATCTGGTGGGCATGCCGATCGAGTGGCACCGACTCGCAGAGGGTCGAGACCCCGCCCTCGGGCGGCCATTCGTGAAGGCGCCGGTGCTGAAACTTCAGGCTCGCTCTGGCGCCCGCCATGTGGAGCATCTGACCGAAGCCAACACCCGGGCAGAATGGCTGGATTATGGGCCATTCGCGCAATGGTGCGTAACGATCAAGGAGCGCGAGGAGAGCCTGCTTGTCGGAGATGTGCTCGGCCTTGATCAGCGGAAGTCTGTGTTGCGCCAGGATATGGACCATTTCCGGGGGATCGGCCCATTTTGCAACGACCGGGTAGGCCAGGGTGTCTGCATATTGGGCGAAACTCTCGCCTGCGACCGGTTGCCAGCTTTCAGGAACATCGATGCCGTACCCGCTTGCAAGGGCAAGCGTCCGGCCCTTGTCGAGTACGAGGTCGAGCTGTGGTTTGCGCGGTGTCAGAACATGGCACCCCTCAATGGTCTGCGGAAGTACTGCCAAAGCGATCAGATCATCCTCGCTGATCGCGAAGAGCGCGCGCGCGCCAGTGTGAAAGATCCTTTCGGGCAGCCATTCCACGAGCGGCCGACCTTCGGGACGCAGTGAAAAGCCTGACAGATACCGGGAGCTGCGCCCAACCGCATTGCTGTTTCGTCCGATTCCGTGAACCGGCACGCCATGGCGCCCGAGCTCGCGCGCGACCGCAAGGCCGATCGGTGTGTCCATGCCCAGGATCAAGGCCAGAGGGGGTTTCATGCCGAAAAAGGACGCCTCTCATAAAGCCAGGTCGCGACGGCTTGCTGCGCCATTCGGTCCAGCGTCCGCAGGCGGCTGGGGCCGAGGCGTGTGGCTCCTGGCCGTTCTTGGGTCGTCATTACGGGGTCAAGGCCGGAAAAACCGCTCGACTGAAGCCGCAGATGGCTGGCTATTGTGCAGCACATCGCCTCGAAACGCTGCATCACCGCATGATTTGGCCGTTGCCTGTCGCGGGACAACATTTCGAAACTATGGGTTACAATGGAAAACACCGGCCAGCCTGTTTCAGCCGCGTGGCAGAGGCCCAGCTTCATTTCCCTGGCAGACAGCGCGCAGATTTGCGCTGGCCGAACAGACCCTGGTCGGTCGACGATTGATGAAACCGGTATTTCTGTGACTCCAAAGCGCAGCACAGGATCAATCTGGCGCGGATCGATCCCTAGCCTGCACGGACCGTTCCGATAATAGGTATTGTAACTTGCATCCCAGATGATTCCCAGCGTGGCGAGCGCCTTGAGAGTGTCATCATTTGCGCCATAATTTCCGGCGCGAAAGGCTATGGGACGAACGGCGCCTGCGCTTTCCAGAGCATTCCGGCCCCATTCAAGGAGGACAGTCTGGTCCTCTGGCGAGAAATCGCCAATGTTCGTCCCTCGACGATCACCGACCGGAGATTGTCTGGCCCACTCCAGCCATTCGGTGTGGATGTGGAGTTGTACCTCATGTCCGCGTGTCAGTATGGGTTCGATCATGCGGCGCACAATATCCGGGCCGAAGACCAGACCGGGCATTGGATCCACGAAGAAAACGCCCTTCAGTCCGTAGCGATCAAGGCGATCCATCTGCCAGCCAATGCCAACCTCGCTCTTGCCGGCCTTCCCCGTAACAGACGATGCCAGATTGGCATCCGCTGTTGCTCCCCGTTGGTGGAGCAAGGCTGAAAGTTCCGTATCGACTGTGATCAGGACTTGGGTCACACACACCTCATGAACAGTATATCAGGTCTAGTGGCGCGAGGTTAAGAAGCGTTCATCCGCTCATATCTCGCAAGATCCGCCGGCGTATTGAGATTATAGAGAGCAGTTGGTGCAGGTTTGGCCCGCGCGGAACATCGCGCAATCCAGCCGCGCAGGGACCTGTTATTATCCTCCCCAAGATGCTCGTCGATCAAGTCAGCAAGACTGGTTGGCCACCATCCAATTAGAAAATGCCCTTCAAGATAAGCAGGTTGGGCTCCAACAAGCTGTGCGGCCAAATCAACCGGAACGGGGAGGGTGTCGCACCCAGCGCTCAATACCCCCTCCAGGCCGTGTATCCGGGCATGATGGAGCGCCGCGTTTAGGCCGGCCAGGGGCCCAAGCGCACCAGCCGGACGATCGGCGACGGTGTCCAGGCCTGGCCAGTCGCGCCCAACCACGATCAAGGTCTCAACCTGCGGGCGCATTGCATCGGCGACATGGTCCAGCAGGCATCTGCCGCCAAGTAGCGCCGCTGCTTTGTCTGCGCCAAACCGGCGTGCCTGCCCTCCGGCAATGATGGCGCCAAGAATATTCAAATGCTCTACCCGACCTTCAATGCGAACGCGGCACAAACTGCAGCCAGAATCATGGCGATCACGAGGATCAACGGCCACGGCATGAACCCTACGGCATCGAGGTCTTTGCGATTTGCACGCCGCCGGTCTCCCCAAGTGGCCAATCCGGCTACGGCCAATGCTGTCACACACCCACTCCAAAGCACCTGTTGCAATCGTCGATCCTTCCAAGCAAAAGCCGCCACAACCATAGAATCGAGAGGATAGTATGCGCCAGCCCCTGATTGCCTCAATTGCGATTGCCATATCCGCAACCCTGCTCGGGGGTGCGACACTGATGGCCAAGCCAGCTTCGGTCGATCCCGCCCTTGCAAAGGCAATTGCCGCCCCGACGCGAAGTGAAGCCAATCGTGCCCGCGACAAGTACCGCCATCCAGCGGAGACGCTTTCGTTTTTTGGCGTGAAGCCAACCCAGAATGTCGTTGAACTTTGGCCTGGCGGCGGCTGGTATACCGAGATCCTTGCGCCGTACCTTTTCGCACGTGGAACCTACACAGTTGCTGCGCCCATTGGACGCGGTGCCGATAATATCGCCAAAAAGCTGGACGCTGGCACCGCAACTTATGGCAAGGTCAAGCGCGCCAATTTTCCGGCCGCTGCTGGCGCCCAACTTGTACCTGACGGATCCGCAGACGTGGTGCTGACGTTCCGTAATGTCCATAACTGGCGCTTTGGCGGGGTTGACAATGCGCAGGCGTCCTTCAACCAGATATACAAGATGCTTAAACCCGGCGGCGTGTTCGGCGTAGTGGAACATCGCCTGCCGGAAGCGATGGACAGCGCGAAGGAAGAAAAAAGTGGTTACATGAAGCGCAGTTCGGTCGTCGGTTTTGCGACGCGCGCCGGTTTCAGGCTGGTTGCCGAATCGGACGTCAATGCCAACCCCAAGGACACCCATGACTGGCCCGAAGGGGTGTGGACGCTCCCGCCGAATTTCCGCCTCGGCGAGAAGGACCGCTCTCTCTATGCGGCAATCGGCGAAAGCGACCGGATGACGTTGAAGTTCGTGAAGCCTGCCAGATGATCGACAACCGCATTACGCGGATGCTTGGTGTTCAATACCCAATCGTGCAGGCCCCGATGGGATGGATTGCACGGGCGCAACTTGCGTCCGCAGTCTCCAATGCGGGCGGGTTGGGAATCATCGAAACAAGCTCGGGTCAGCTTGAAGAGGTTCGCGCTGAAATTACGAAGATGCGTACGCTGACCGACAAGCCATTCGGTGTGAATATTGCTCAGGCCTTTGTCCGCGATCCCGATATTGTCCAGTTTGTGGTTGATCAGGGCGTGAAGTTCGTCACGACATCGGCCGGAGATCCCAACAAATATTGCGGGCCATTGAAGGCTGCAGGGTTGACCGTGTTTCACGTCGTTCCGACATTGGCCGGTGCGCTGAAAGCCATTGAGGCCGGTGTAGACGGTTTGGTCGTCGAAGGCGGTGAGGGTGGCGGGTTCAAGAATCCGCGTGACGTGGCCTTGATGGTTTTGCTGCCGCTGATCCGGTCAAAGGTGGACGTGCCTATCATCGCAGCGGGTGGGATGGTTTGCGGGCGGACAATGGCCGCGGCCTTCGCGCTCGGCGCCGAAGGCATCCAGATGGGCACGCGAATGGTTTCGGCCGAGGAATCGCCGGTGCATCACAACTGGAAGGACGCGATCCTTGCCGCGAAGGAAACCGATACTGTTTTCCTTAACCGCCATGGCCCGGGTCCGGCGTTGCGCGCATTGCGGACCGAACGCACCACGCGGCTCGATCTCGAGCCGACCGAAAACATCATGGCCGAGATGCGCACGGCGCTTGACCTTTATTTCGGCGGCGACATGGAGGCGTCGATCGCGCTTTCCGGCCAGGTGGCTGGCCGGATCGATGAAGTGAAACCCGTGGCGCAAATTATTGATGAAGTGATCGCCGGGTTTCATGCGGAAATAGCAACGCTGTCATCCCGTTACGGATAGGCTGGCGTCCGGCAGCGACTTTTTGCGTTGCGCCAGTCCGCGACCGAACCGCATCCGTAACAACCAATAGACCATCGCCAAGAGAGTTGCGAACGGTGGGATGAGGAGCAGTGGCGATCCTTGCATGAACCAGAAGACGTCATCCTGCTGGCCCAGAAAAAGTGAAGCGGCTGCGAGGAAGAAGGCCGCACACATGCGCCAGAGGTGGCGGGCGATGCGTTGCGCGGGTGCAAGTCGTCGCCTCACCATGGCGTTGAGGTCGAGTGCGGCACACAGTCCGGCCAGTCCGGCAAAGGCGTAGCATATCGCTGGAGGATAGCCGTCAATGACTCCGCCCGTGCTCTCCTTGGCAATCTGGCTAAAACCGATCCCGGCCATGCAGCAGGCCAAGGCAAAAATGAATGCCCCCAGTTCGGCAGGTCCGGTCGCGCCGTCGCGACGTCTTATTGCCAACCATGACGTCACAACCAGATAGAATGTGATGATCCCCGCCAACGTGGTCGGGCGGTCAGGCTTCGAAGCTGCAATCGCAGCCCCGAGACTTGCCATGACAAGCATCGATCCAAAGAACCATGTGCCCCAGCGACCATGGCCAGCACCGCCCTTCCGATAGAAGAGTGCGCCCGTTCCCGCAGCAAGTGCAGTCGTCCCGGCGCCAATATGGAGGGTTAGGACAAGCCAGTGCATGCTAGCGTCTGGTCTTCAACGGAAGGGGCCTCATTATCTTTTCGAGTACGGCCCTGCCTGCGGCTCGGCCCATGGCTTCGCCAGCTTCATTGGCGAAGCGGAAATGTGCGCCGGCATAGATGCGCGAGTCGGACACTTCCTGGATCCATTGGCTCCAGCTTGGCAGGATCTGCTGGATCGAGTTGCCCGCAATCAGTGAACTGACACGCACGCCGGTTGCAGGCGTCTCGCCCGTCTCGGCCGCCATGACCGTCGCGACGGCTCCGGCATAGATGCAATGACCGCAGGGATGTTCCGGAAAATTCGGTGTGGGCAGAAGCGGTTCCCATTCGGGGTCGCGGATTGTGGCATCATTTCCGTCCTGATCGCCGTTGCGGATCGCCGTGATCGGACGCCAGCTGTTGTAGTGCATCTTGGCATCGGCCATCGCCACGCTGGCATCATCTCCGGCCATATAGACACGGGCGAACAGACGCGCATTTTGTACCTGTGTCCGGCTAGGTGCATCGGCGGCTGCGCGCAGGGCTGATGAAATGTCGGGTACGATCCGGTATTGCGCCATCAACGTCTGGTGTGGCGTCCGATCCTTGCTGTTGGCGCTACCCAGTCGTCTGACCTCGTCATAATCCTTTGCCCAGCGTGCGCTGTTCATTGGCGGAGGTGCGATGCGAAGCGTGGCGATGTCCGATACGGCCCATGTCTTGAATGCCGAATCCACGGGTTCAATGCTTGGCAGGTCGGTCGCGACCCATACGCCCGGGGTTGCGACAGGACGGTAGGGTGTCTGCGGGGCTGCGGGATCGACCCCGCCAGCGGCAAGGGCAAGTTTTGCAGCCTTTTGCCCCAGTGCAATGCCGGTATCCTTGGCTGGCCCGTCGGGA
>JANNLW010000131.1:0-24621 GCA_031397145.1 Sphingomonadales bacterium
CCCCTCGGGTGCATGATGTTGATCCGGGATGCGCTGGGTGGCAACCTTTCGGGCATGGAAGCGGTTGTTATCGGCCGCTCCATCCTGGTCGGAAAGCCTGTGGCGCAGCTCCTGCTCGCAGAGAACTGCACTGTGACCATGGCGCATAGCCGTACGCGCTACTTACCCGATGTGGTGCGTCGGGCCGATATCGTCGTGGCGGCGGTCGGTCGGGCAGAACTAGTCAAGGCAGATTGGGTCAAGCCAGGCGCCTGCGTCATTGACGTTGGCATTAACCGCATACCCACAAGCGATGGCAACACCCGGCTGGTCGGAGATGTGGATTGTGGCGGCGTTTCGGAAGTTGCCGGATCGATCACGCCAGTTCCCGGTGGTGTTGGTCCGATGACGATCGCCTGCCTGCTGCACAACACACTCCAGGCCGCCCGGATGCGCCGCGGCCTGCCGCAGGACAACCGGTTTTGAGCGAACTCTTCATCTCCGCACTCGTCACCTTTTTCGTCGTGATCGATCCACCCGGCTGCGCTCCCATCTTTGCAAGCCTGACGGCAGGCACGCCGACTGCACACCGACGTGCCATGGCGATCCGTTCGACGTTGGTCGCCAGCGCCATATTGATCCTGTTTGGTGCTTTTGGCGAAAAGTTCCTGGGAGCGATGGGCATCAGCCTTGATGCATTCCGGATTGCTGGTGGCATCATGCTGTTTATGATTGCCATCGAAATGGTCTTTGAAAAGCGGACTGAGCGTCGCGAAAATCGCGCAGAGGACCTGAAGACCAACCCTGCACACGAGGACATATCGATCTTCCCGATGGCGATCCCGATGATCGCTGGACCAGGTTCTATTGCGTCTGTAATGCTCATGTCCGCGCGAAGCACGGGCATTGAACAGAGTCTGACCGTGTTTGCCGCACTCGCCACGGTCTTGCTTGTAACCCTGCTATCGCTGCTCGCAGCCGGGCCATTGATGAAGGCGCTGGGCTACAAGGTCGAGGCGATGATCACACGGGTTCTCGGCGTCGTGCTGGCGGCGCTTGCCGCACAGTTCGTGATTGATGGAATCAAGGCCAGTTTCGCCTAGGCGGGCGCGGCATCAACTTTTTGCCGCGCCCAGCCAGGAACTACTGCGAGGGAACCAGGTTCACCGCCGCATATTTGCCGCGCTGATCGACTTCTATATCGAACTCAAGCCGGTCGCCTTCGTTAAGGCTGCGCAGGCCTGCCCGCTCAACCGCCGAAATATGAACAAACGCATCGGGCTGGCCGTCATCGCGCTGGACGAAGCCGAAGCCTTTCATTGCGTTGAAGAATTTGACCGTTCCGGTCGCCTTCTCTCCAGTAAGCTGGCGCTGAGGAGCGCCGCGGCTTGCGCCACGGTCTCCACCACGATCTCCGCCACGGTCGCCGCCGCCAAAGCTACTGCGTTCCGGACGCGGTTCGCGGGGTCGATCTTCGACTGCCATAGGCTCGCCATCGATTTTCAGTTCGGTCGCGGAAATCTTGCCTCCGCGATCGACCAGGGTGAAACCTAGCGGTTGACCTTCGGCCAAACCGACCAGTCCGGCCTGCTCCACAGCGGAGATATGGACGAACACATCTTCGCCGCCATCATCGCGCACGATGAAGCCGAAACCTTTCTGGCCGTTGAAGAATTTTACGACACCGGTGCCTTCGCCGACCACCTGGGCTGGCATTGAAGTGCGCGGAGCACCTCCGCCACCGCCGCCGCCGCCGCGAAAGCCACCACCGCCGCCGCCGCCGAAGCGGTCACCACCACCGCCACCAAAGCGGTCGCCGCCACCGCCACCGCCACCGAAACGATCACCGCCGCCTGCTGCGGCATATCCACCATAGCTGTCGTCACCGAAGCCGTCGCGCTTGTCCCTACCGCGCCCGCCGCGCTCACCGCGACGCCCTTTATCAAAACTCATGCCCTGTCTGACTTTCCCGAATTCATCGTCCGCAAATCCATAGAACCAAAGCACCGGACGATGGGCACATGGTATTCGGCGCAGAACCATTACGCACCTTCGAGTCGCAATAGCGTAAAAATGTCAAATCCGCGAGCGATTTTGATTCGCCGCTTCAAACACTTGAGCAATGACTTGTCCGGTTACTAAAAAAGCAGTGTTTCGGGATCCTTCATCGGCTCCCGCTTCTGTGCGTTGATCAGGCTCATGACGGTGCGAACCAGCCCCCAGACGCCAACCGCCAGAAGGATAAGGAAGCCGACACCGATCAACAGGGTTATCACGCCCAAGACCGAAGCAATGACGCCGATCCAGAATGTCCGGATCAGATATGTGTAATGCGTCCCTTCCCAGGGAAGATGCGGTTCGCCCTTCCAGACATAGGCCAAAACGACGCCGATTATCGCTGTAATACCAGTTACATAGCTTGCAGCAAACAAAAGTCCGATAATAGTCGGTCGGTTGAATTCGAAGCCGCCGGCGGTCGGAGTCGCGTCAGGACGCTGCGCTGGGTCATTCATGTCGAGGCCTCCCTTGTTGAATGCGCATGATAGCCGACTTGCGGCGATTGCCAAGACTGTGGCAAAGCGCCGCCCATGACCGAAGTCATTGCTCTTTTTGTAGATCCGGGCGTCTGGATCGCACTTCTCACCCTGATCGTCCTCGAAGTGGTGTTGGGGATAGACAATCTCGTCTTTGTTGCCATTCTTTCCAACAAGCTCCCCCCTGAACACCAACAGCGCGCGCGGCGGATCGGGCTGACCCTTGCGCTCCTTATGAGGCTTGCGCTTCTGGGTGCCATTGCCTGGATCATTGGGCTTACTGCTCCGCTTTTCGATCTCGGCTTGTCCGGACCACTTGGTGAACATGGTGAGCCAACATTTGAAACCGCTCTCAGCGGCCGCGACCTCATTCTGATCACGGGCGGGTTGTTTCTGCTTTGGAAGGCAACAAAAGAAATCCACCATGCGATGGATCCAGAGGCTACCGGCGAAATGCTTGACAAAAAGGGGCACGGCATTGTCGGCTTTGGCGCAACAATCGCCCAGATAGCCCTTCTCAACCTTGTCTTTTCGATCGATTCAATCCTCACAGCGATTGGCATGACAAATGACATTCCCGTGATGGCCGTCGCGATCGTGGTCACCGTCGGGATCATGCTCATGGCAGCAGATCCTCTTGCCAATTTCATCGGCAACAATCCGACGGTTGTGATGCTTGCGCTGGCATTCCTAATGATGATTGGCGTTGTGCTGATCGCGGATGGATTTGGCGTTCATGTTCCCAAGGGTTATGTTTATACAGCAATGGGCTTTTCGGTTCTGGTCGAGCTGCTCAACGTCATGGCCCGTGATACCCGGCAACGAAAAGCGGCGGCGCGCCGGAAAGAGCAGACCTGATGACGATTTATTTTCACGAAGAAGATCTACCCGATGATGCGCTGGCCGTGGGGCCTGTCGCGGTCGATACCGAAACGATGGGCCTTAATCCCGGGCGGGATCGCCTTTGCCTTGTCCAGATATCCGATGGGTGTGGCGATGAACATTTGGTCCGGTTCAGTCCGGGTAGTGATTATAGCGCGCCCAAACTGAAAGCCGTGCTGGCAGATCCGGAGCGAATAAAGCTCTATCACTTTGCCCGATTCGATCTTGCATCGATCCATGCCTATCTCGGTGTGATGGCCGCTCCCGTATTTTGTACGAAAATTGCATCGCGGTTGGTACGGACCTATACTGACCGTCATGGCCTGAAGGATCTTGTCAAGGAATTGGTTGGTGTCGAACTTTCGAAGCAACAGCAGTCTTCGGATTGGGGCGCGCCAGTCATCAGCGATGCGCAACGCGAATATGCCGCCTCCGATGTCCGCTATCTTCATCGAATGAAGGCCCAACTTGATATCAGGCTCGAACGCGAAGGCCGGATGGCGCTGGCGCAATCCTGTTTCGACTTCCTTCCAGCCCGCGCAATTCTCGATTTGGAGGGGTGGCCCGAGATCGATATTTTCGCTCATGCCTGATCCGACCGCGATCGTGCGGACATCACTTCAGCGTTGGGCGTCTCCTGGAGGGAGGCATGACCGGCTGATCTCGATCGCGCGTATCGGGCTTCCCGCGATCATTGGAATCCTGAGCGCTGGACTGATTTTTGCGCCACTTGCCATGCGTGGCGAGGTCAGCTTCGTGTTAGCCAAGGACAATGTTCAGGTTGCAAAAGAACGGATGCGGGTCACCGCCGCGACCTATCGCGGGGAAGATTCGAAGGGTCAGCCTTTCCAACTTACAGCCGGTTCCGCCGTGCAGGCTACGTCAAGCGAGCCGATCGTGAAGTTGAAAGACCTTACTGCAAGTATTGCCCTGAAAGATGGCCCAGCATCGCTTCACGCTGATGCCGGTCGTTATGACATGGATCGCGAGATCGTATCGATTGTTGGGCCAGTCGTGTTTTCATCGAGCGATGGCTACCGCCTGGAGACACGCGATGTAATGGTCGGCCTCAAGACCAGAAAACTGGCAAGTGGCGGCAGGGTAGACGGCAAGATGCCGCTTGGCAGCTTCAGTGCCAATCGCATGGAAGCAGATCTGGGGGCCCGAACGGTGTTACTCGATGGTGGAGCGCGCTTGCATATCGTTCAAGGCCGCGCCAGATAGCCCGCATGCGCAAAGCCATCATCATTGCCGTTGCCCTTCCGCTGTTCGCTGGCCCGGCCATCGGCCAAGCGTTAAAAGGACATGACTCAAATGCGCCCGTTGATGTGGAAGCGGACAGGATCGAGGTTCAGGATCGTGCCGATCGCGCTATGTTTATCGGAAATGTGCGCGTGAACCAGGCAGGATTGACCCTGACTTCGGCCCGGCTGACGGTGGCCTATGCCAACACCTCCGGTTCGGGCGTGCAGATCGAACGGCTCGACGCCACGGGAGGTGTAACGATCCACAAGGCCAACCAGACGGCTCAAGGCAATACGGCCATATACGATCTCCCCCGCCGCTTGATCACGATGGTCGGCGGTGTAAGTCTTGTACAGGGTGGCAACCGGGTCAACGGCGGTCGGTTGGTCATTGACCTCAATACAGGGCGGGCCGTTGTCGACGGCAGTGCAGTTGGAGCGCCCGGCGTACAAGGTGGGACTGGTGGTCGCGTGACAGGGCGATTCACCGTCAAAAAAGAGCAATAGCCCATCTGCCACTTTCGTTGAAACGCGGGGCATGCAATAATCTTGCCAATTCGCCGAAATTAACCTTTGATACACTATAATCTGCCAGCAACCCTGCAGGAGTGCCGATGAACGACGTATCCATCCTGGAGGCCAAAAAGGTCGATCCCGCCGCCCTTTCGAGCGGCCTATCGATCGTCTCGATCGCCAAATCCTATGACAAGCGCGCCGTCTTGTCAGATGTCTCGCTTTCGGTTGGCCGTGGTGAGGTCGTCGGCTTGCTTGGTCCGAATGGCGCCGGCAAGACCACGTGTTTTTACTCGATCATGGGCCTTGTGAAACCCGATTCAGGCCGCATCCTGCTTGATGGCGATGATATTACCGGCCTGCCAATGTATCGCCGGGCGATTTTGGGCCTCGGCTATCTGCCCCAGGAAACATCCATCTTTCGTGGCCTGACGGTTGAACAGAATATCGTAGCCGTGCTTGAGCTGTCCGAGCCCGACAAGGCAGAGCGAATGGCGCGGCTGGAGTTCCTTCTCGACGAATTCGGGCTGACCAAGCTCCGCAAAGCCTCGGCGATGGCGCTTTCAGGGGGTGAGAGACGTCGCTGCGAAATAGCGCGGGCTCTCGCAGCAACGCCTTCGATCATGTTGCTTGACGAGCCTTTTGCCGGAATCGATCCGATTTCCATCGCGGATATTCGAGACCTTGTAAAAGACCTGAAGCAGCGTGAGATTGGCGTGCTCATCACCGATCACAATGTTCGCGAGACACTCGACATCGTCGACCGCGCCTGCATCATCTATGACGGAAAGGTCTTGTTTTCCGGCAGCCCGCAGGAGCTCGTCGCGGATGAAAATGTCCGCAGGCTCTATCTTGGCGAGGGCTTCAGCCTCTAGCCATGGCACTAGGGCCCCGCCTTGACCTGAGGCAAAGCCAGTCGCTGGTGATGACGCCCCAGCTTCAGCAGGCGATCCGGCTGCTGGCGCTTTCAAACCTCGAGGTCGAGGCGTTTATTGCTGAGGAAGTCGAAAAGAATCCTCTGCTTGATGCAGAGCGCGATGAAGTCTCGACACCAGAGGAGATGGCGCCACTTGAAGAGCTGGGCCGAGAAATTGAAGGCCTGCTTGATATCACACCCGGCGATGAAGGTGCGGGATTGGATGTCGATCTGGCAGAAACCTTTCATCATGACAGTGCTGCCGACGGCGGGCCGGGGATGGACGGGCAACTTGGCATGTCAGGCGACGGTGGGGGTGGGTTCGAGGACGGACCGGACTTTGATGCAATGGCCGCTGCGACCGCCTCGCTGCGCGATCATCTATTGACGCAGGCGGGTATGGCGCTGGACGCCCGCGACTTGTTGATCGCGAGCCACTTGATCGATCAAATCGATGATGCCGGTTATCTTTCAATGCCGTTGCTTGAGCTTGCAAACCGCCTGGGTGTGCCGCTTTTACAGGTAGAGAGCGTCCTCCATATCATCCAGACTTTCGATCCGACAGGCGTTGGTGCCCGTTCGCTTGGCGAATGCCTCGCGCTGCAGGCTAAGGAAGCGGATCGCTACGATCCGGCAATGGCGCGGTTGCTCGACAATCTTGACCTTCTTGCTGAAGGGCGGCTGGCCCAGCTCCAACGAATGTGTGGAGTCGATGCCGAAGATATGGCTGACATGATACGGGAACTCAGAAACTATGATCCCAAGCCTGGGCTGAAATTCGGAGCCAGCCAGATTGAAGCTGTAACACCCGATATCTTCGTAGCCCGCAACGCCAAGGGGTGGTCGGTCGAGATCAACAGCGCGACATTGCCGCGCTTGCTTATCAATCGAAGCTATTATGTCGAGATTGCCAGTGGCCCTCAAGACAAGGCCTCGCGGGCATGGCTGAGTGACTGCCTCGCGAGCGCCAACTGGCTGGTACGCGCTCTGGACCAGCGGCAACGCACGATCGTGAAAGTTGCGACAGAGATTGTAAAGCAGCAGGATGCGTTCTTCAGCGAGGGCGTTTCGCAACTGCGCCCATTGACGTTGCGCACTGTCGCCGAAGCGATCGGAATGCACGAATCGACGGTTAGCCGGGTCACCTCCAACAAGTATCTTTCCTGTGCCCGAGGGGTTTTCGAACTCAAATATTTCTTCACCAGCGGTATCGCGGCTGCCAATGGCGGAGAGGCGGTATCAGCCGAGACGGTCAAGAGTGTCATCCGCTTGTTGATCAATGCGGAACACCCGACCGCAATCCTTTCTGACGATACGTTGGTTGACCTGCTCAACGCGAAGGGCTTCGACATTGCGCGGCGCACCGTCGCCAAATATCGCGAGGCATTGGGCATCGGATCTTCGGTCCAACGGCGGCGTCAAAAGGCGATTGAGGCTCGTGCTGCTTGAATAGCTAGATTTGCCAAGAGAAACGGCTAAACAGCCGCTAATGTTCTTTTCATCTTTGCGCGTTCTGCGTGTCGCCCTTTTCCTTTTCGCCAGCGTTGGTCTTGTTGCCCCATCATGGAGCGCAAGACCGGCCGCCAAGCCGTATGCAAAACGTGCCACGCCCGCAGCAATTGTTCCAACCGAACGACCCGCGCCCTGGCTCTACAAGGGCAGCGACATTCCACCCGATCCGAACTGGTTGTTTGGAACGCTGCCCAATGGCGTGCGCTATGCCGTGCGGCGCAGCGGCGTTCCACCCCAGCAGGTATCGGTCCGCGTCGACATTGAAGCGGGATCGCTAAATGAGCGCGAGGAGGAACGCGGTTTTGCTCATTTCATGGAGCATTTGAGCTTTCGCGGATCACGTTACATCGCGGATGGCGAAGCAATTAAAACGTGGCAACGGTTGGGTGCAACCTTCGGCAGCGACACAAATGCCGCGACTACATTGACCCAAACTATCTATAAGCTCGATCTGCCCAGCGCGACCCGTTCAGGCCTAGAGGAAAGCGTCAGGATCCTGTCCGGCATGATGATGGCGCCGGAAATCTCGGCCAAGGGCGTTGAAACCGAACGAAGGACAGTCCTGGCGGAAGCGCGAGAGCGGCTTGGTGCGGGAATGCGGATTGGTGATGCGACAACGGCACATTTCTTTGCCGGGCAACCGCTCGCAAACCGTCAGCCGATCGGTACAACGGAAACCCTCAATGCGGCATCCCCGCAAGCGCTACGAGCGTTCCATGCTCGCTGGTATCGCCCCGAACGAGCCGTCGTCGTCATTTCTGGCGATGGCGATCCGGTGGTTTTCGAAGACCTGGTCATCAAGTATTTTTCCGATTGGAAGGGCGTTGGCCCGTCGTTGCCTGATCCAAATTTCGGACGGCCGGTCGAAGGCAAACCGGTTGCCAAGGCGATCACAGAGGCCGGGGCGCCTCTGGTTGTCAGCATGGCTTGGTTGCGACCATGGGTACAAAAGAACGACACGGTTGCGTATAATCAGGGAAGGCTACTCGACCTTGTTGCCCTCCGCCTCATCAACCGGCGACTTGAAGAGCGTGCCCGGGCAGGTGGCAGCTTCCTGCAGGCACAGGTTGACCAAGACGATGTCGCGCGGTCGGTCGATGGAACTTTTGTCCAAATTGCGCCTTTGGGAAACGACTGGCAGTCAGCCCTGCGAGACGTTCGCGCGGTTATTGCCGATGCGATGGCAAACCCGAGCTCATCCGCGGATATTGAACGGGAGGCAGGCGAATTCTTTTCGTCGCTTCAAGTTGGCGTCGAAACCCAGCGAGCTGAAGCCGCGGCGAAACAGGCCGATGACCTGATCGAAGCCGTCAATATTCGCGAAACTGTAGCAACAGCTCAGGTAGCACTGGACGTATTCAGCGGGATCAAAGACGGGATCACTCCCGAAAAAATTCTGGTATCGACCCGAAAGCTATTCACCGGGACAGGTCCGCGTGCCATGCTGACAAGCCCCGTTCCGCTCGAGAATGCAGAAGCCGATCTCGAGAAGGCAATAATGACGCCCGTGACGGCGCTCGCTTCTGCAAGTGGAAATGCTCAAGTCAGTTTTGACCAATTGCCCAACCCCGGCAAGCCAGGCAAAATCAAAAAACGGATGCCTCTTGCTGTGCCGCAAATTGACGTCGAGCAAGTCACCTTTGAAAACGGCGTGACGCTTATCGTTTCACCAAACCCGTCCGAACAGGGAAAAGTTTATGTCAACGTCCGCTTCGGCGATGGGATGAAGGCACTTCCCTCCAAACGCCAAACACCGGCATGGGCGGGACCTGCGGCGCTGGTTGCGGGGGGTATCGGCCCATTCGATCAGAATGCACTTGATCGTTTGACGAGCGGCCGCAAGATCAACATGGCGTTCGACATTGCTGATGATGCGTTCCAGTTTCGCGCGCAAACCCGGGCCTCCGATCTTTCCGACCAACTTCGCCTTATGGCCGCCGCGATCAGCTTGCCGCGCTGGGATCCTGCGCCTGTGCTGCGCGCACGAAACTCCTTCCTGACGGGATATGACACACTCGATTCCTCTCCCGGCTCCGTGCTTGGCCGCGATCTGGGCGGCCTGTTGAGGGGCGGCGATTCGCGCTGGTCAACGCCAAAGCGGGCCGACGTCGAAGGTCTGACCCCGCAGGAATTTCGTGCTTTTTGGGAACCGCTGATCAAGACAGGGCCGATTGAGGTCATGGTATTCGGAGATATGTCTGCCGACGACGCAATAGCGGCAACAGCGGCGAGTTTTGGCGCTCTCAAGAAGCGATCGACAAAGCGTATAGCGTTGGAACAGGTCTCTCCAAAGGGTGTTGCGCCGACACCTATGCCACTGATCCGCACGCACAAGGGACCCAAGGAACAAGCCGCTGCCATCCTCGCCTGGCCATTGGGCGGAGGGCTTGGAGGAGTTTACGAAGCGCGGAAGCTCGATTTGCTGGCTTCCATCTTCAATGATCGAATGTTCGCCCAACTCAGAGAGGAGGAAGGCGCAAGCTACAGTCCCAGTGTCGATTCGAGTTGGCCTCTTGGATTGGCGAGTGGAGGCAATTTTATTGTCACGTCGCAGTTGAAGCCTGAGGGGTTTGACCGCTTCTTCGATATCTCGAAAGGCATTGCTGCTGACCTTGCGGCCAAGCCGGTCACGGCAGACGAACTCGCGAGAGTGATCAACCCTCTCCACGAATCGATCACCCGTGCATCGAGCGGAAACATGTTCTGGATGGGGCAGTTGATCGGAGCATCGCGCGATCCCCGCCGAATCACTGCGCTGCAATCGCTCGTGACCGACTTTCTCAAGATCACGCCTGCAGAATTGCAAGAAGCCGCGCGCAAATGGCTGGTGCCTGAAAAGGCATTCGAGCTGGAGGTAAAACCCCAATAAACCAGCGCGCGATCAGCGCGCGCGAGTCCAGGATCTTGCGCGGCAGAACGGCCCGATACAGCCTTTCACCTCCAACGTGCCATCACGCATCAGAGTAAGGTAGGATCTGTATGATTTCCCTGCACGTGGATCATAGGCCGTTCCCTCCCAGTTCTTCCCAGCGTCCTTGAATCCGGTGAGAATGGCAAGGCCCTGAATGGGCTGCGTCCGCAATGCCGGATTTGGGTTGTTGGTGTCCTTGGGTGGTCCATTGGGATTGAGTTTGAGGATACGAACGATCCTCCCGCACAAGGTTGGCCCGCAAGGTGAAATTTCGACAACGCTGTCCTTCTCGGTCGTCAGCCAAAGGCCTGAAACTGAAACTGCGGCCTGCACGGGAAAGCAGGCAGCAAGGTTAAACGCGATTGCTACAGGTATCAAACGCAACATGGGAATCCTCTCTTGGCTTACACTCGTGTAAGTGCAATGATTGACGGATGAAGCCAATCCCTTTTCTCATCGCTGCGAGTCTCCTCGCAATTGCAAACCCTGTATTCGCAGGGACCATTTCGGTCGAGGCGGGCTCCGATGCCCAATCGCGCCTTCAGGCAGCGCTGATCGACGCCAAGCCAGGCGACACAATTGAGATCGGTGCCGGACGGTTCGACCTGACCGATGGCCTATCGCTAGATGTCGACAGGGTGACGGTGCGAGGCGCCGGGCCCGGAGCGACGATCCTGAGCTTCAAGGCGCAAAAAGGCGCGGGAGAAGGCCTGCTGGTAACGGCTGACGATGTGGTGTTACGTGGATTTGCGGTTGAAGATTCGCGTGGCGACGGGATCAAATCCAAGGCTGCCAACCGGATTGTCTATCACGACTTGCGGGTTGAATGGACGGGAGGGCCCAGGGCCAGCAACGGCGCCTATGGGATCTATCCGGTTGAATCCACGGACGTGCTGATCGATAAAGTCACGGTAAGAGGCGCGTCCGACGCTGGCATCTATGTTGGCCAATCGAAGAATATCGTGGTCCGCAATTCGATCGCCATGTTCAATGTAGCGGGGATAGAGATTGAGAATTGCTACGGCGCCGACGTCTACCAGAATGTAGCAATGCACAACACCGGAGGGATATTGGTCTTCGACCTGCCCGACCTGCCCCAAAAAGGCGGGCATGCCGTGCGGATATTCTCCAACCGTACCGAGAAAAACGACACGCCCAATTTTGCACCCAAGGGCAATATCGTCGCTGGCGTGCCAAATGGAACCGGCGTGATCATCATGGCCAACCGCGATGTCGAGGTGTTCAACAATGTCATTGGTGAGAATGGGAGCACCAACATCTTCATCGTCGGTTACCGCAACAGCTTTACCGATAGTGGCTACAACCCTCTGCCTTCAAATATCTCGATCCGTGGCAATATGCACGGTCGTGCTGGATTTGCGCCGGGGCCGCAATTTGACGGCGGTGCGGAAATGGTCGCAGCCATGGGCAGCGTTCCCCCGATTGTCTGGGACGGAACGGGCACCAATATTCGCGTGACCGACACGGTGCCGACGCTTTCGCTCGGTCTTTCGGATCCCAAGGATCGCGCGACGTCGGCCAATCCCAAAATTGTCGATCTTGGCTCCAGCCCGGAACCTGTTGCCCTGCAGGCGATCGTCCTGCCATCCTCAATGGAGGCAGCGATCCGGTGAAACGCGCACTTGCGGTGCTGGCCGCATGGGTCTTGCTCGTCAGCGCAAGTTCACCGCCCGAGGTCGATGACACGCTGATCATGGGCGATACGCTCCCGCCCAGCCTGAAAGCCTTCAACCTTTTGTCAGGTTCCTATGGACGCATACCCAACGCGGGCGTCACGCCATATCGTTTGAATACTCCGCTCTTTTCGGATTATGCGGAGAAGTTCAGGTTTCTGTATGTGCCCAAGGGCAAGAAGATTGCCTGGCGGGAGGAGGGTGAACTGGACTTTCCAGTGGGCAGCGTTCTTGTCAAAAGTTTTGGCTACCCTGCCGATATGCGCAAACCCGATGAGCATGTTCGTATAATTGAAACAAGGCTGCTTGTTCGTCGGGAAACAGGGTGGATCGCGCTGCCCTATGTCTGGAACGCTGACGGCACCGATGCTGTCCTGAAACGCGCTGGCTTGCGGGTCGATGTGAGCTGGACCCATCTCGACGGGAAACCGCGCGCGATCAGCTATTCGGTGCCCAATGTGAACCAGTGCAAAGGATG
Organism: Sphingomonadales bacterium; assembly: GCA_031397145.1. Classification (GTDB taxonomy): domain Bacteria; phylum Pseudomonadota; class Alphaproteobacteria; order Sphingomonadales; family Sphingomonadaceae; genus Aquisediminimonas. Next base: position 12,664 of record JANNLW010000131.1, read on the forward strand.
CCATGACGATGGCGCGAACGGACTGGGATTGATTGGACCAAAGGCCCGTAACCTGAACCGGGAACGCCAGTTGCAGGCGCTATATGCCGCGGGGAAGATCGATCGACTGCCTGCCAATCTGCCCCTCCTGCCGGTTTGGACCGACACCATGACGGGAAACGTGGAACGCCGTGCGCGGGCCTATCTCGATGTCAATTGCGCACATTGCCACAGCCGCAGCGGTCCGGCGAATACCTCTGGTCTCTGGCTGGACTGGGAACAACCGGAAGGCCCGAATCTCGGCTTTGGCAAGCGCCCGACTGCGGCGGGACGCGGCTCCGGTGAGGGTGAATTTGCCATCGAACCCGGGCACCCCGATCGTTCAATCCTGATCTACCGCATGCAAAGCCTCGATCCTGGGATCGCCATGCCCGAACTGGGTCGCGCCACCGTCCATGAGGAAGGCGTCGCCCTTCTCAGCCAATGGATCGCCGCCATGCCGACAAAGGATGCGGGGCATCCGTGAAGCTGGTGTTTGTCTATAATGCAGAGGCTGGAATTGTGCGCGGTTTTATGGATTCGATTCACAAGATCATCTCGCCCTCCAGCTATGCATGCGACCTGTGCGCCATCACCTATGGGCTGACATCAATGAACCGGGACTGGCGGGTCTGGCTGCAAGAACTTGAGGTACCTACGGAATTTTTCCATCGCGCCGAATTCAAAAAGGCATGGCCCGAAGCGAATTTTGAACTCCCGGTGATTCTGATTGAAGAAAGGAAGCGCTTGACCCCCGTCATCGGCGCGGAAACCCTTGCCGAGATCAAAGATGTTGACCAGTTGATTGCAGTGTTGGAGGACAGGCTGGCAAAGGTGAATCATGACCATCCGGCTTTATGACTATTGGCGCTCCTCAGCCTGTTATCGCGTCCGCATCGCGCTCAATCTGAAAGGTCTCGCCTATGAGGCTGTTGACACCAGCCTGATCGAAGGGGCGCATCGGACGCCCGCCTATTTAGTCAAGAACCCGCAGGGTTTTGTGCCCATGCTTGAGGTTGGCGACGTCAGGCTGACACAGAGTCTTGCGATCATTGACTGGCTTGACGCCACGCAAGGCGGGGTCCGCCTTATTCCCGCAGATCCCATTGCACGCGCGCAGGCCATGGCGATGGCCTATGTCATTGCGGCTGACATCCACCCGGTCAACAACCTGCGCATACTGAAGTATCTCGAGCAAGAACTCGGCGTGGAGCAGGCAGCGCGCGATGACTGGTATCGCCACTGGATCACCGAAGGGTTCCGCGCGCTTGAAGCCATGGCAGATCCAACCAGCGCATTCCTGGGAGGCGATACGCCGAACATTGCCGATGTCTGCCTTGTGCCGCAAATATCAAATGCAAATCGCTTCAACACGCCTCTGGATGCATTTCCGAACCTTGTCCGGATCGACGCAGCCTGCAACGCGCTCAATGCTTTCAAGGCCGCGCATCCCAGCGCAGTCAAACCCTGAGGAGAAAGAAAATGGAAGGCGGATGCTATTGCGGCGAAGTGCGTTACAGGGCCGATGGCCCAATCATGATGAAGGCGGAGTGCTTTTGTCGTGAATGCCAGTATATCACGGGCGGAGGGTCTTTGCTGGTGATGGCTGTTCCAGTCGAAGGCTTCGCTGTGACCAAGGGTGCCGTCAAGGGCTTTACCAGGTCCGACATCGAAGGCGCGGTCACTCGAGAGTTCTGCCCGAATTGCGGCACCCATTTGTTCACCCGCGCGCCAGCCTTCAAGGCAGGAATTATTGTCAAGGTTGGCTCGCTTGATGATCAATCGCAGTTCGACGGACCCGACACGGCAAATTTTGCCTGTGATGCGCGGCCCTATCACCGATTGCCGACGGACATTCCTGTGTTCCAGAAATGGGGACGATGACGATCTCAAAGTTTCTTGGTGTCCTGTTTGTAACCTCCAGCACGCTTCCCACGATCGCCTCAGCCCAGTCAGGCGATATCATTGTCACCGGCCAGGCCCTTCCGGACGCGAAGGGTGACGTGGCCTATGATATCGTGACGATTGATCGGGAGCGGATTGCCGGAACCGCCTCCAACCGCGTTGAAGATGCGTTGCGCGATGTCGCAGGACTCCAGCAGTTCCGCCGGACGGATTCGCGTTCGGCCAATGCCACGAGCCAGGGCGCGACGCTCCGAGGGCTTGGCGGCAATGCCTCCTCGCGCGCGTTGCTGGTGCTTGACGGCGTGCCCCAAAGCGATCCCTTTGGCGGTTGGGTGACGTGGCCGGCGTTTCAGACGATCCGGTTGGGGCAAGCGCGAGTCACGCGTGGTGGCGGGTCTGGTGTTTATGGATCAGGCGCGCTTTCGGGAACAATTGAGCTTTCGAGCCTTGGGCCCTCGCGCGCTGATGGGCTGATCGGGGATGTCAGTTATGGAAGCCGCAACGCGATCGACGCGAATGTATTGGCAGGAGGGCAATTGGGCGGGGGTTTCGGCTTTGTGACGGCCAGCTATTCCCGGGGGGACGGGTTTATTCCCGTTATCGCCAGCCAGCGCGGCGGCGCGGACATCGCAGCGCCCTATGAACAGGCCAGCGTCGCTGTGCGCGGCGTTGCCCCTTTATCTCAGAATACCGAACTACAGGCCTCGGCGTTGGCCTTTACCGATCATCGCACGCGCGGCACGATCCTCTCAAGCAATGGCGGCACGGGAGCCGATGCCAGCCTGCGCCTTGTCCATAACGGCGCATGGGGTTGGCAGGCGCTGATCTATGGTCAGGCCCGCAAGTTCCACAGCCGTTTTGTCAGTGTGAATGCTGCTCGCACGACCGTCACTCAGACAGTCGATCAGTTCAATGTGCCTTCGACCGGGATCGGCGCACGCTTCGAAGTGCGCCCGCCGGTTGGTAGCGGCTTGGAATTGAGGCTGGGGACCGATGTACGGCACACGGTTGGTGAAACACGTGAACTTTTTACCTATGTCGCAGGGCGACCGACACGGGGTCGTGAAGCGGGGGGAGGCAGTGATACGCTTGGTGCGTTTTCCGAAATTTCGGCCGAGCTGGGTGCACTGACGCTGACCGGCGGCGGGCGGATAGACCGGTGGGCGATCCGCAACGGTCGTTTGATCGAGCGCACCTTGGCGACGGGCGCTTTCATTCGCAATGACCGGCCCGCCGATCGGCATGGCTGGGAGCCGACCGGTCGGGTGGGAATTGCCTATGATGCCGGGTCGTTGACCTTGCGCGCGGCAGGGTATCTGGGTTGGCGATTGCCCACCCTGAATGAACTCTATCGGCCGTTTCGTGTTGGCGCTGACGCCACGGCGGCGAATCCCGCGCTTCAAACCGAACGGAGCCGGGGCGTGGAAGCCGGTATCGACTGGAAGCCGGTTGAAGGTGCCAGTATCCGGGCGACGATTTTCTCGAACCGTCTCAACCGGGCAATCGCCAACGTTACGCTCGGTAGCGGACCGGGGGTCTTCCCTGGCGTGGGCTTTGTGGCCGCAGGTGGGGCCTATCGCCAGCGGCAGAATCTTGATGCAATCCGCAGCAACGGGGTGGAGCTGGACGCGCAAGTGCGACGCGGGGACTGGCAGCTGGCAGCAAGCTACGCCTATGCCGACGCCATGGTGAGCAGCCGAGGTGTCGCGCTTGCCCTCGACGGCCTGCGCCCGGCCCAAGTGCCGAAGCATCTGACCAGCGCAACGCTCGGTTGGCGCTGGATTTCGGCCACGGCGCGATATGTTTCATCGCAGTTTGAAGATGATGGCAACGTCCGCATCCTTGGCGATGCGGTGACACTGGATGCCGCCGCGAGTTTTCCGATCAGTCACCGCCTGAGCGTGACGCTGCGCGGGGAAAATGTCACAAATACCCGCGTCGAAGCGGCGATCAGCGGCACTGGAGTTGTCGAACGCGCAGCGCCGCGCACGCTATGGATCGGCCTGAAACTGGGTGGAGCTAAATAAGGCTAGGCCCGCGCCTCTTCGATAACCCCGACCGAATTCATCCGCAGTGCCTTCAGCACGGTATCGACAATCTGCGGCGCGTTGAGGCCCGCTTCGTCATATTGCTTCATTGGCGAATCATGCTCCTGGAAGACGTCCGGAAGCCGCATTGTGCGAAGCTTCAACCCTCCGTCGATCAGGCCTTCGTCGCTTGCCAGCGTCAGGACATGGGCGCCGAGGCCGCCAATACTGCCTTCTTCGACAGTCACCGCAACTTCATGCGTGGTCAGCAGTTTGCGGATCAGTTCACTATCGAGCGGTTTGGCAAAGCGAAGGTCGGCAACGGTTGTGCTTAGTCCGCGGGCCTCGAGCGCGTCAGCTGCCTTGAGTGCTTCTTCGAGCCTAGTTCCAAGCGAGAGGATCGCGACCTTCTTGCCGTGGCGGACGATGCGACCCTTGCCGATCTCAAGCCTTTCCGGCGTGGTTGGCAATGCAACTCCGGTCCCATTTCCGCGCGGATAACGCACCGCAATCGGGCTCGTATCATGGCAGGCACAGGTGTGCACCATATGCACCAGCTCTGCCTCATCGGCAGCCGCCATCACGACGAAGTTGGGTAATGTGCAGAGATAGGTGACGTCGAAACTGCCGGCATGCGTGCTGCCATCAGCGCCAACCAGTCCGGCACGATCGATCGCAAAACGCACCGGCAGGTTCTGGATCGCGACATCGTGAACAACCTGATCATAGGCACGCTGGAGAAACGTCGAATAGATGGTCGCGAAAGGTCGCATACCCTGTGCCGCGAGCCCGGCTGCAAATGTCACTGCATGCTGTTCTGCAATGCCAACATCGAACGTGCGGTCGGGGAAAGCCTGCTGAAACTTGTCGAGTCCCGTGCCGCCCGGCATTGCCGCCGTAATCGCCACCACCTTTGGGTCGCGCGTTGCTTCGGCGATCAGGGCCTGGGCAAAAACGCCGGTATAACTTGGTGGACCGGGGGGCGATTTTGCTTGGACGCCCGTTATGACGTCGAACTTCTGCACACCATGGTATTTGTCGTCAGCGGCCTCTGCGAAGGAATAGCCTTTGCCCTTCTGCGTCACGACGTGAATCAGGCACGGGCCTTCGGCCGCGTCACGGACGTTTTCAAGCACCGGAATCAGATGGTCCAGATTGTGTCCGTCTATCGGCCCGACATAGTAGAAGCCGAGTTCTTCAAATAAGGTGCCGCCCATTGCCATGCCACGCGCGAACTCGTCGGTCTTGCGTGCGGCGATATGGAGCGCCTCGGGCAGTTTTCGCGAAATCCGTTTGGCGAGGTCGCGTAACTCGAGAAAAGGCCGCGATGAAACGATCCGCGCAAGATAGGCCGATAGCCCGCCGACGGGCGGCGCAATCGACATGTCATTGTCATTGAGAATCACGATCAACCGGTTGCCGGCCGCCGCCGCATTGTTCATCGCTTCATAGGCCATGCCGGCACTCATCGCTCCATCGCCGATCACAGCGATCCCGCGGCCCGGTGTGCCTGCCAACTTGTTCGCAATTGCGAAACCGAGCGCTGCGGAGATTGAAGTCGAAGAATGCGCCGCGCCGAATGCGTCATATTCGCTTTCGCTGCGCTTCGTGAAACCCGAAAGTCCGCCCCCCGAGCGTAACGTGCGAATCCGGTCTCTCCGGCCAGTCAGGATTTTGTGGGGGTAGCACTGGTGTCCAACGTCCCAGACCAGCCGGTCGTCTGGCGTATTGAAGACATAGTGGATTGCCGTCGTCAGTTCGACCACACCCAGGCCCGCGCCCAGATGGCCGCCGGTCACAGACACGGCGCTGACCATTTCGGCACGCAACTCGTCAGCGAGTTGCCGGAGTTGTTCGGGCTTCAATTTGCGGAGATCGTTGGGATACTGGATCGTATCGAGCAATGGTGTTTCGGGTCGGTCTGGCATAGGCGGTCTTTTAACCAAGCAAAATGCTCCTGTCGAATTTGGCAAAGTTGATCGAGACTCGCCACTCGCCAAGAAGCCTGATAACCTTGCCACCAAACCGGTAAATTCTGCCGGAGGAGGAGAGAATGGCATGGAGCAACTTAGCGGACAGGACGCGAGTTTCGTCTATTTTGAAACTGCCAATACGCCGATGCATATCGGGTCTGTGGCAATTTATGATCCGTCGACTGCGCCCGGCGGCAAGGTCCGCTTCAAGGAAATATTGTCGCATATTGAAAGCCGCCTCAATGGCGCGCGCAGTTTTCGCCAGAAGCTTGTCCGTGTCCCGTTCGACCTTGATCATCCCTACTGGATCGAAGACAAGGATTTCGACCTCGAATATCATGTCCGCCATATTGCGCTCCCTGCTCCTGGCGATTGGCGTCAATTGTGCATCCAGGTCGCGCGGCTTCATTCGCGCGCCCTCGATCTGTCCAAGCCGCTTTGGGAGTTCTGGGTGGTTGAGGGGCTCGACAATATCGAAGGCCTTCCCAAGGGTTGTTTTGCCTTAGTCTCAAAAGTTCACCATGCAGCGATCGACGGCATGTCGGGGGTCGAAATGTCAGCCGCTGTCCATGATATCGAAGCCATTGCGCCAAAAAAAGCGTCGACGAGCGACTGGAAGCCCGAAAATGCGCCACCGGTTGGTGAGCTTCTCTTCAGATCCTGGATGAATTCAATCCGGCAGCCACTCCGCTTTGCCGAAACCTTTGCCAAAACCGTGCCGGGGATCGCCCGGCTAACCCGCGAAGTCACCGGTGGAGACGTGTCGCTCAAAGGCACGCGTATGGCACCCAAAACCTTGTTCAATGGCACCGTCGGTGCGCACAGGGTTTGGGATGGTGTACCCTTTTCGCTGGCGGAGGTTCGTTCGATCAAGGACAGCCTGCCAGGTGCGACGGTCAACGATGCTGTTCTGACCATTATTGGCGGTGGCCTGCGTCATTATCTTAAATCACGCGATGGCTTGCCAAAGGAAAGCATGTCGGCGATGGCGCCGATATCGGTTCGTGCCGAAGGAGAAAAGGCGGCACTTGGCAATCTGGTTTCAGCGATGGTCGTTAATCTGGGTACTCATATTGCTGATCCGCTGGAGAGACTTGCTTACATTCATGGCGAGGCCAAGAATTCCAAGGCGATGACGAACGCGGTCGGCGCCCGGACCTTGACCGACTATAGCCAGCTGATCCCGTCCGGCCTCGCAGGGTTGGGAGCGCGTCTTTATACAAGGCTGGGCGTTGCCAACGCCCACGCTCCGATCTTCAACTGCGTTGCGACCAATGTTCCAGGCAGCCGTATCCCGCTTTATTTTGCAGGCGCGAAGATGTTGAAGATGATGGGTATGGGCCCGGTCTTTGATGGAATGGGCCTCATCAATACGATCTACAGCTACGGAGATGATATCGCGATCAGTTTCACCAGTGACCGCACCATGATGCCCGATCCAGCAAATTATGCTGCCGCTTTGCGCCTGTCATTTGATGAATTGCGCGCGGCGACCAAGAACGGAACGAGCGCTGCACCGGCAAGGAAAAAGCCAGAACCCGCCAAAAAGGCCCCAGCCGCCGGCGCACGGAAGACTACAAAAGCGCCAAAAGCGACAGCCCGCGTAAAGGAAACAAAGCCTGCCTCAACACAACGTAAAAAGGCATCAGCCTCAACTGAACGCAAGAAGGAGATAGCGTAATGGCCAAGAAACAAGGCGACAAGGAAAAGAAGGTCAAGTCGACGGCAGAAAAGATTGCCGAGCCAATTCAAAAAGCCGGCAAAGCGATCCGTGAAAGCGCGGCACACGCCATGGCGAATACGGCGAAGATCAATTCGAAAGTGATTGATCACGCCGAGACCAATGCAAAGGAGGCCTTTGCGACGCTTCGCAAGGTCGCAAGCGCAAAAACGGTTCAGGAAGTGGTCAAGGCGCAGAGCGAATTTGTCAAAGAACAAAGCGCCCGCTCAACGGCGCATGTTCGCGAAGTTGGTGAACTGATCGCAAGCTTTGGCCGTCAGGCGCTCGAAACGATACGGGGAAAATAGGTCAGACGCGTTTCCAGCTTAGCAAACGCCAGACATAGCCGGCTGCTATCACGACCAGGACCGCGACAGACAGTGGTCCAACCACGGTTTCAATGCTTGCGTATCTGTGCCCCAATGCCCAGCCAGACAGTGCGAGCAGCGCTGTCCAACCAGTCGTGCCAATTGTTGACCAGATGACAAAGGTCGAAAGCCGCATGTGGAGCAAACCGGCCGGAATCGAGATCAACGAACGCAGGGTTGGGAGCATTCGTCCGAAAAAAACGATCGCCCAGCCCTGCCGACCAAAAAGTTTCTCGGCCTTTTTGATTTCGGCCCAGTCGAACGTGAGCCAACGCCCATATTTTTCAATCAGAGGCTGGAACCGTTCGATCCCCACGACACGCGCGACCAAATACCAGAAATAGTTTCCAAGCATCGCTCCCGCAGTCCCGCTGGCGATAACGCCTATGATATCCATCTTGCCACGCGCCGCCGCGACTCCGGCGACCGGCATGATCACTTCGGACGGGATCGGCGGGAAGACTGTTTCCAGGAACATGAGGAAGCCGACACCCAGATAGCCTGTCTGGTCAATCAGGTTGATAATCCACTCGCTCATCGGGATGCCAACCGAGCCTCGATCGCGTCCCAGATCATCCCGGGTGTATCGGTACCATTGAATGTATCGATCACGACAATACCCGTTGGCGACGTCACATTGATTTCGGTAAGCCACTTCCCGCCGATTACGTCGATGCCCACGAACACCAGTCCACGCGCCTTCAGTTCGGGACCGAGGGCGTCACAGATCGCTTGTTCGCTGGGGGTGAGTGTTGTTGGTTCGGCATGCCCTCCGGCAGCCAGGTTGGAACGGATTTCACCCTTCCCGGGAATGCGATTGATCGCTCCAGCGACCACGCCGTCGACAAGCACGATCCGCTTGTCTCCGCCAGACACTTCCCGCAAGAATGCCTGGGCCATGAAAGGTTCGCGCCAGACTTGGCCGAAGAGTTCGGACAATGCAGCAAGATTCTTCCCGTCGGTGCCGATATGGACAACAGCCGACCCGGCATTTCCATGAAGCGGCTTGATGACAATCTCGCCATGTTTTTTCTGGAACGCGCTCACTTCCTCGAAAGATCGTGTAACCAAGGTTGGCGGCATGAACAGGGCGTAATCGAGAACGAAGACTTTCTCTGGTGCGTTGCGGACGCTGACCGGGTCGTTGACGACCAGCGTGTGGTTCTGGATACGCTCAAGCAAATGGGTTGCCGTGATATAGCCCAGGTCAAATGGTGGATCCTGGCGCATCAGGACGACATCTGCCCCAGTCCCGAGATCAAGCGAAACCGGATCGCCCAGCCGGAAATGATCCCCTTCAATGCGTTGGACGTTTTCGACCGGATGCGCCTTTGCCCAGACGCGGCCATCGGCATAGTTCAGTGCCTCGGCGGCGTATTGGAAGCTCTGATATCCACGCTGCTGCGCAGACAGCATCAAGGCAAAGGTTGAATCTCCAGCGATGTTCAATCCTGCAAGGGGATCCATCTGGAAAGCGATTTTAAGCGTCATCCGTCGCGCTCTAGGGCCCACGCGCCAAATTGTCATCCCGGGACATGCCTTAACGCGATCTTTACCACGATATCATATGACTTTTGCTTCGATTGCAGGAAGCAAAACTCGCAGATGATGCGCGCAATTTCATTGTTGAAGTCCGCTTGGGCTGACCTAGTAGGCGTGCCGCTTGCCATGTCGAATGCGTCGCGCGATCAGCTTTCGATTATCCAGTTTGACCGTCTGCGGCAGCGGATTCCGATTCTCTATCTTGTCGTTGCCATGATTTCGGTCGGAGCCGGCCTTTCGTCGCAGGGCGACTTTCCGGTTCTCCTCAAGTTTGCACCCCCGGGAATCCTGCTTGTCGCCAGCATATTGCGGTATGTCACATGGGTCCGTCGTCGTAACCTCGTGGTCGATGCCGTGTTGGCGCGCCGATATTTGCATCGAGTCATAATGCTGAGCATTGCCTTGATGGGCCTTGGCAGTTTTTGGGCGGTAATGGGGTTCTTCGAAACGATCGAATCGAGCCGTGCATTTGCAGTAGTTTTCATGTTTCTCGGTGCATTTGCCTGCGCAAATTGCCTGGCCAGCCTACCAAGTGCGTCAGTTCTTGCACTTGTCATTGGACTTGGTCCAATTTCACTTGCGATGCTTTTCTCCGATGACCTGCGCATGGTCTCTCTCGGCGCAAGCGCAATTGCAGTATCGCTCCTCCATATCCGGCTTGTTACCAGCCAATTCGGAGAAATGGTCCGCAACTTGATGCTCCAGGCCGAACTCGAGGTGCAGGCCAGTACGGACTCGCTCACAAACCTCCTTAACCGGCGTGCTTTTGGTCGAATCCTTGATGATCGCATTGCCAATTGCCAACCCGGCGAAGGTTTCGTTGTCGCCTTGCTTGATCTTGATGGTTTCAAGCCAATCAATGACCGGTTGGGTCATGCGGCCGGAGACAGTCTGCTTGTCATGCTTTCGGCGCGTTTGTGCGCTATTTGCGGACCCGCCGAAACCATTGCCCGGATCGGCGGTGACGAATTTGCCATCATTATCGGCGATCCGAAGAGTCGGGCCGCCATTGAACGCAGGATTGCGTCCATGACGAAGGCATTGGCCGAACCCTATCGCTTCGATGATCAGTTTGTTCACGTTGCTGCCAGCTTTGGGACGGCCCGCTTTCCCGACGCTGCAAACACGGCGGCTGGGTTGCTCGACGCTGCCGACGCTGCGCTCTATTGTGCCAAGGCTGATAAAAAGGCCCCTAGCCGAAGAGCCACAGATCGAATTTCGCGCCCTGCGTCCAAGAAGGCAGCCTGACAAAGCATCAACCGTGCCAGACGTTGGTCATGTGGCGAGGCCATGTGCGCGGTGCGATCAGGATAATATCAATCTGGATATCATCTCCTGCCCGCGCATAGCGATGCGAGATCGCATTGACCGCCGCGGCCACCCGGCGAAGCCGATGTTCATCAATCGCCAGATCGAGCGCTGCAGCGGTTGCGCGAGTTTTAACCTCTATGAACGCGGTTGTCCGGCCGCGGCGTGCGACGAGGTCAATTTCTCCAGCTCGCAGCTTCACGCGCTGATCGAGAATCCGCCACCCTTTCAGGCGCAGCCACCAAGCCGCGCGCCTCTCGCCCCAGCGACCAAAACGTTCGGCTGCTTTCCGCTTCATTTTCCAAGTAAGGCCATGGCGCGGGCGTACAATGCATGTCGTTCAACCTTAAGCGCTTTCGAGACCACTCCTGCAGCCTTGGATGGAGGAAGGCGCGTCAGGGCTTCGCGTAGCGCAATCTCTATCGTCGCATCATCCGCAACACTATCGCTCTCGATAGGCGGGCCGACAACGACCACAATCTCTCCCTTGGGCGGCGCGTCGGCGTAGCGTTCAGCCAGGCTCGACAGCTTGTCGGTCACGCATTCTTCGAACATTTTGCTGATTTCGCGCGTGATAGCCGCTTCCCGGTCTCCAAGTCCTTTGGCCAGCGCCGCCAATGCTAGAGCTAGGCGTGGGCCGGATTCGTAGAAAATCAAAGTCGCGCGCACGTTGGAAATTTCGTCAATCGCATCAGCCCGGGCCTTTGCTTTCGACGGCAGGAAACCGACAAACAGGAAACGATCGGTTGGGAGCCCGGCGAGCGTGAGTGCCGCAATTGCGGCGCATGGGCCTGGAATAGTCGTTACTGCATGTCCTGCGGCTCGGGCGTCGCGCACGAGCTTGAATCCGGGGTCAGAGATTAGCGGTGTGCCTGCGTCGGAAACCAACGCCACTGCTTCGTTGGCCATGCGCGCGACCAACCCGGGCCGGACGCCCTCGGCATTGTGATCGTGATAGGGTGTCATCGGCCGCTTGATGCCTAAATGGTTAAGCAGCTTGCCTGTGACCCGACTATCCTCGACGGCAATCACGTCCGCCCCTTTCAAAATCTCTGCGGCGCGAGTTGAAAGATCGGAAAGATTGCCGATTGGGGTCG
>JANNLW010000206.1:0-1941 GCA_031397145.1 Sphingomonadales bacterium
GCGACGTGCTTTCAAGATAGGTTTTCCAAAGGTCTACCCCGTAAAGCAGGATTGAAACCCCGACGAGTGCCGCAACGGTAATCGCTGCTGTGGCAATAGCGGTCCAAGCCTTTCGCCGCAGGAACAGGATCGGCATCAGTATGGCCATGTGCGGCTTGATGATCATCAGCCCGGTCATGAGTCCCGACAGTTTTGGCCGTTTTTCAAGGTGATGCCAGGCCGAGAGCCAGAGCGCCCCCATGATCAATCCGTAATGCCCCGCCCAAACACAGACGATTGTGGTCGGGAGGATCAGGCCAAGCCATTCGGGCAACTTTTCCCGCGCAAGCCAGGGGCGGGCGGCAGCGCTGAACAAACACAGCGAAATGATCGTCCACAGTGCTAGCGACCAGAAGTAAGGAATGGCACCAAAGGCGGCCGTGTATAGGAGGGTGACCGGCGGATAGGAATACATGTGGTCATGAATGCCCCAGCCGAACTCGCTGGCCTGCCAAGCACGATAGGCGCCCTTGTCATAAAGTTCGGCGAGTCGCCCCTCGATGACAAAGCGACCTGAGGTGAAGACGTTCACGAAATCGCGACCCCAAATCGCAGAGCCGTTGATTGAAAGGTCATGCGCGCGCTGCGAGGTAACATAATCACGGATGAACAGCAGTATCGAAAGCACGATTCCAAACAACCAGGCGATGATGTGAAAACGCGAGATCACGGCGCTTGAATACGACCAAGGAAGCGAAAGAGGTTTGGCGGCTTTTTTCATGCAGCCTGATCGATGTGGAACTTCGGTTCGGTCATCTTGGCGCTTTGGCGAGGGTTGGCTGGAATGACAAGCACAGGCAGGCGGAGAGGGCTCAAGCCGACAATATCGCAAGCAGCGACACGCCAAAGGGAAGGAGCATCCTCCCAACTAGATGGCGTTCGAATCCGAACAGGCTCTCGAAAATTGCGTTCAATGGAGCTGCGGGCTGCGCATCATCTGCCTCTTCACGACCAGTCAATGTGCCGACGACGCGAACGGCCGCAACAAGCGGAAAGAGGATCGTGTTGAAGTGGGTAAAAAGCTCTGCCTTCAGCCCAGCCTTGGTGATGACGGCGCGAAGGCTATCGCCGTTGTAGCGACGAAAATGGTGATGGACCGTGTCATGCGCGCTCCACATCCAGCGATTGGCAGGCACTGTGACGAGAATGCGGCCGCCGGGTCTGAGTTTCTTGCGAATGCTGGTAAGCGCAGCTTCATCGTCGTCAATATGTTCAAGCACGTCGAGTAAAGCGATCAGATCATAGCTGCCATCGGCAATGCCATCCAGACCGGGAAGAGGGCTGGAGCCGACCGCGCGACCGAGTCGTTCGCTTGCAATTTGTCTTGCGGCGCCATCGATCTCGAGCCCGTCAACCTCACCAAATGCGCCAAGCATCGCAAAATTGTGACCCGTGCCGCAACCAATTTCGAGGATCTGTGCATTCTCCGGAACACGCACGATACGAGTAATTACATCCGAAAGAATCCGCCGTCGCGCGACATACCACCAGTGAGTCTGATCGAGTGCGGCCATCCTGTCAAAGACGATCCGTTCCATCAGTCGTCCATCCCGACCGTTTCGCGCACGACATAGATTGGTCGCTGCTTCGTCTCGACGAGGATGCGGCCGACATATTCGCCCAAAACGCCGAGTGAAATGAGCTGCAAGCCGCCGAAAAACAGGATCGCCGTCATCAGCGAGGCATATCCTGGTACATCGACACCTGAGATGACCGTGCGGATCATCACGAACACGGCATAAAGGAAGGACAGGAGCGCTACGATCACGCCAATATAGCTCCACACCCGGAGCGGCACTGACGATGCTGAGGTAATGCCATCGAGTGCGAGGGTCCAAAGTTTCCAATACCGGAATTTGGTCGCTCCGACTTCACGCTCGACACGGTCATATTCAACCGCAG
>JANNLW010000330.1:0-13262 GCA_031397145.1 Sphingomonadales bacterium
TGCCGAAGGAAAACCTTGTCGGGCAGGCCGGTATGGGCTGGAGCTATGCCAAATATCTTTTGACTCACGAACGCACCACCTCGGCTGTGATATCGCATACAAAACGCGATATTGAGCAAGTTCGGCATCTTTCGCTCACTATAATGGCGGGCGAATTGCCTTTGGCGCAAGAACCGGCCTTTGCAGCCAAGCTCGCCCGATTGGAAGCAGAGGCAATTGCGCTTGAGTGGGCCGTCATGCGGGTGCTCCATGCTGACTCGGATGACACAACCACCAATAGCGTCGCCTCTGTTTTGAAGCTTCGGGGGTCAGAACTGAGCGAGCGAGCCGCGCTGCTCGCTGCTGAAGCCTTGGGAGACTATGGAATAGCAGCGATGCAGGATCCGGAAGGGTTGCATAGGCTGTTTCCCGATGATCCAGGTCCGCCAATCGAGGATGACGAAGCGATAGGCGTTACCGCAAAAGCCATGTTCCGCAGGGCAACGACCATTTATGGCGGCGCCAGCGAGGTCCAGCGCTCAATCATTGCCAAATCGATTTTGGGCCTGTGAGGGTATAATGGATTTTGCCCTGACTTCCGAACAACAGGCGTTGAGTGACAGCGTCGCTCGGTTTTGCGAGAGAAACTATGCTGGTTCGGCGAGATATGCCCTGATCAACAGCGACATTGGATTTTCAACAGAGAATTGGCAATCGTTTGCAGAGCTCGGTTGGCTTGGAGCCGGCCTATCGGAAGATGAAGGCGGATTTGGAGGCGGCGCTGTCGAAAACGCCGTAATCATGGAGAGATTTGGCCGCAGCCTTGTTCTCGAGCCTTTTCTGTCGACATCAATCCATGGACTTCAGACTTTGCTCGGCACCGAGATCAACCAGCTTCGATCCGAGATGGTTGAAGCTATTGTGTCAGGCGAGATGTTCCTGTCTGTGGCCCATAGCGAACCAGCCTCCCGCGGTGATTTGAATCATTGCAAAACACTGGCTCGGAAAACTGGAACGAAGTGGACGATATCCGGCCACAAGTCTGTTGTTCCAGGCGCATCATCAGCTAGCAAATTTCTGGTGTCGGCGCACACTGATGAAGGCATCGCCCTCTTTCTCGTTGATCCTGGAGCCGACGGAATAGTCTTGAGATCATATCGGACCCTAGACAACCATCGCGCTGCAGACATTTGGTTCAACTCCGCTGAGACCGAATTGATACTGGCAGAGCCATCCTGCGCACCCGCCGCCATTCAGCGAGGCTTTGACCATGCGATTTTGGGCGTGTGCGCAGAAGCGATTGGAGCAATGGACGCCGCAATATCGACAACGCGAGACTATCTGAAAACGCGTCAACAGTTTGGAGTACCTATAGGCAATTTTCAGGCATTGCAGCACCGCATGGCTGACATGTTTGTCGAGTATGAACTGTCCCGTTCAATCCTCTATGCCGGACTCGCTGCAATGGGTTGGAACAACTCCGAGCGGACAAGAACGATTGCGGCCATGAAGAGCTTCATCAGTTCTGCGGCATCTTTTGTGGGCCGAAATGCCGTGCAACTTCATGGCGGCATTGGTGTAACCGAAGAGTGCTTGATCAGCCATTATTACAGGCGTCTTTTTGTAATTTCCGCTCAGTTTGGAAATGAGAGCTACCATCTCCAACAGATGGCAAGGCATCCAATTCCATTTTGGACGTCCGAGGTTGAACACGTTGGCGCCGGGCCAACCACGATTGTTGACAGGCTATAACACAAGGCGCACATTTTCGATCTAGGCCACGTCAGATGGACCAACGCGCCGATGAAGCAACAAGGATGAGGAGGGGCACATGAGAACCATCTTTTCCTATCGCGGGAGCGATATGGCTGAGTTTCGACGCAACTATGGGGAGATCGTTCGTCGCGAATTTTATGACGGGGATCTCGACGCAGAAGATACCGAACATCTCGACTTTACGTTTCAGAAAGCACTCGACTACCCGATGGGCCTTTTGCGGGTTTTTTCCCGGACGGGCATCTCCTATCGGCGTAATTCATCCCACATCCGTCGCAACAAGATTGGTGTTCGCGTCATCTGGTTTGTGCGGCACGGAACACTGAAAATCGTCCGTTCCAATCAGACATGTACAGCAGGTGCCGGCGAGTGCGCCATTCTTGATTCAAACGCCCCATTCCATGCGCGCGCCATAGTTGATGAAGATGGAGTATTTGAAGCTGTTCAGGCCGTTGTGCCGGCGCATCTATTCCTTACCCATCTTCCTTCTGCAATGGAGTTCGCTTCATCCTTCAAGATATCCCCGGAAGATCGACAGGTTGTGATCAAGCTGCTCGATCTGCTGTTTGATGAAGGCGATCACCTCAGCCGCAAGGCTTCTGAGTACCTTGTCCACGCCTTTCTCGACACAATTTCGGAATACATCAGCCATGTATCCGATGGCCAAATCCTGCGTTTGAAAGTTGTAGACAAGCGTTTGGCTGACATTCAAAACTATATCTCACGCAACCTGACCAATCCCGATCTCAGCTATGATGAAGTTGCGGCAAAGTGCGGGATCTCGCCGCGCTATCTTTGCCATGTTCTGAAAGCCAACAACACATCTTTTTCCCAACTCGTGTGGAGCCAGCGCCTTCCAAAAGCCCGCGATTGGCTGGTCTCTGCTCCCCTGCATGATTATCCAATTCATGAAATCGCCTTCATGGCCGGATTCAAAAGCGCTGCTCATTTCAGCCGGATGTTCAAATCGACTTATGGGTGTACGCCAAAAGAGTTTCGGTTGCTGAATCACGATGCATTTCCATCTGAAATCTTGGACCAACCTAACGACTGAAGCGGAGCGGCAGAGATTCAAACTCTGGGTGCCGATAGAATGGCCGACTGGCTGAGTTGGTCAGAGTGCGTATCAGAGCGGGACTTATGTAAAATGGCCTGAGTGCTCTGGATCCTGAGTCTGGTTTAGCCAACAAAGGGGCCTTCAGGCCGCCGATCCACGGTCTTGATTCCGGTCGATCGGGCCTCGGTCGCGGCAAGTGAACGAATGGCCGGTTTCGACGGGCGATTTCACGACCTGGAACGGCAGCAATGTTGGCGGAAGCAGCCTTTGTGCAGTTGATGCAGAGAACGTCGGCTTACCAACTTTTGAAAACTGAAAGCAGCCTGACCGGAATGGTCCATTGTCGGCCATTGAATGACGTCTGGTCCGTAACCTGAAGTGTTTGTCAAAGGCTCTGGCGACAGGCCAGGGAGCCTTGTCTCCAGTTGCGAAATTCGCCAACTTGTCTCGTGGTTGAAATCGCTTACCAAACTGCGCATAGCGCTTCGCCCTCTTCGCGCGTGCCGATGTCGCGGCGATCCATGGTTGTTGCCGCCCTTTCGACAGTTGTTGAATGGTATGATTTCACACTTTACCTCTATTTTTCGACGGTGTTGGCTCGGGTGTTCTTCGGAACTGGCCCACAGTCGATGACGGAAACGCTCGGCGGCTTTGCTATCGCTTACCTGATGCGGCCAGTCGGAGCGCTGGTTTTTGGTCATTTTGGTGACCGGCTGGGCCGGCGGGTAACGATGCTGGGTTCGATGGCTTTGATGACCGTAGCAATGCTCGCAACCGCAATGCTGCCGACTTTTGCTCAGATTGGCCCGCTTGCCGGCGTGCTGCTGATCGCGCTGCGCTGCTTGATGTCGTTTTCGGTTGGCGGCGAATATACCGGCGTCGTCGCTTACCTGATGGAAGGTGCCAAGGACAGTCGGCGCGGATTGATCACCAGCTGCGCATCGGCGGCAAGCGAGGTCGGCGCGCTGCTGGCGGCCGGTGCAGCGGCGCTGACCATTTGGGCTGTGCCTGAAGAGTCGCTCGTATCGTGGGGTTGGCGCCTGCCCTTCCTGTTCGGCGCAGCGCTCGCCGGTTTGGTACTGATAACCCGCGCAACGCTCGAAGAAACACCGGAATTCCTGCGTCAGCGCGACGCCGGCACGGTGCCGAAAAAGCCGATCCGGCAGACACTAACGCGAAACCGTAGCGCTATTGCACGCGGCTTTGCGATCTCTGCGCTGGGTTCAATCACCTATTATGTCGGCATTACGTACGTACCGGCGTTCCTTGATACCACTGGCACCATGCCGGAGACGCGCGCGCTGTCGATCTCGATCCTTGCTGCTCTGACGGTCATCCTCGTAACCCCAATAATAGGGTTTGCGTCCGACCGTTATGGTCGTCGCCCCATGCTGCTGGTGCTGGCACTTGGCGGTATTGTGCTGCCAACGGGCATGTTTGCGGTAATGGCTGGTGGTGGAGCTGCGACCTGGGCTGGCGCAATTGTTATGGCTGCGCTTGGCGGAGCAGTTAGCGCAGTCGGCGCAGTCACGACTGCCGAGCAATTTCCCGGCGAGGGTAGACTCAGCGGCCTCGCATTGGGCGCGACAACTGCAACTGCCATATTCGGGGGTTTCACGCCTTTAGTTGCACATCTGTTGGTGACGAACAGTGGATGGGCCGCTGCACCCGGTGCAATGATAGCATTTGTCGCATTATGTGTGATCATGGTGTTTTGGCATATGCCTGAGACGGCGCCAGCGTGCGCCAGTCCTTAGGCTAATTTCGCTCGCGGCAAAGTTTGTGAAGTTACACAGATGCGCGTGTATAAGTTGACGGTCTCCTTTCGGCCCATTCCCAGTCATCAAGATCGTCGATCCTAACGCGTGAATATACGGCAGCTATAAGGACCTCGTTTGAACTGGCTGAGCGGCCGCAATGTTCGCGGTTGTTGCTGATCACTTCGAATGCGCAAGAACGGCAACTCTCACGCTTTCCTCCCTAAAACCCTTCATTCCGGAATCCGCGAAATTGTGTTGAAAAACTCCCGCGCGACTGCCTCAGGATGGATGTTAGGAAACAATGATTCAATCCGACCCATGCTCGTGAATCTTCGTTGCGAGAGCAGATGCTCGCGCGTTCGAAAATTACTCGCCAAAACGCCACTTGGAGTTTTTCAACACAATCTACCCAAAAAGCAGACATCCCGTGCGGAAAATGGAGCGATGACCGCGCGCGGCCAAACCAAGCTGCCGCGCGCCAGGAATCCTCTCAGCCGTGTCGTCCGATCAAAGCCTTGACCACAAAGTCACCCCCGAGCCGAATACCGACAGGGTCCACGCTGTGGCCTAGCCCAGGAGAAACGTGGGTAGTGACTTCAATTTGAAGTCGCCGCAGTTCTCGCTCGGCCGCGTGCAAGGCTGACACCGGAACAATCGGATCTGCCGAACCGTGAATGAGCAGGACCGGAGCTTGGTTATCGCCTGATGAGAAAGTTCGGGCGCGCCGGTCAGCATGCCCGAATAACCAACAATCGCGGCTACCCGGTGTGCACGTCGCAATCCGACATGGAGTGCCATCATTGTGCCCTGGCTGAAACCGATGATCGCCAGCTCTGCTTCAGACAGCCCATATTGCGAGAGCTTTCTGTCAATGAATGCATCGATTGCCGTCGCAGCTGAAGCGGCTCCTGTCGCCAAAGCCTGGAAGCTGAAGGTCGAGAGCGGCCACCACTGATACCCCGAGCCCATGGGGCAGCGCTGCGGGGCATTTGAAGTCCATTTTGGGGCTGAAATGGGATCAGGTCGATTTTAAGGCACCGCACCATCAACTATGCTCTCGCCGGCCGTCATCAGACGAACAAGCGGGAGACCGAAGTGCCGATGAACAACCGCGCGCTCCTCGCAATAGAGGAAGCAATGCCCGCAGCGCTCACCGATTATGTGATCGAATGGGATAGCGGGCCGGTCAAAAGCGTCAAGAAAGCCATTCGAGCGCCAGCTGCGCGACCCGGCGTTTCCTGCTCCCCCCATGTGTTTCGACATACTGCCGGCGTATGGACGGCACAGAGCGACGTTCCCATGCAGAAGATCGCTCAGTTCCTTGGGCACACCTCAACTCGCGTAACTGAGCGCACTTATGCGCGATACAGTCCGAGTTTCATGCGAGATGCGGCGGCCGCGCTGGACTGGTGATGGTTCAATTGAACCACGCGAGCACTGTGTGCCTAATGAGCTCGATCCGGCTCAGCATTGACATGATTTGGGAAGAAACTGGTGGGCGTGGCAAGGATTGAACTTGCGACCCCTGCGATGTCAACACAGTGCTCTACCACTGAGCTACACGCCCACTCTGGGGGTGGCCCCTAGCGATATGCGGCGTGCGCTGCAAGCCCGCTCAACTAAGGCCGGACATGCTCCCGACTTCAAAGACACGATCGACCTCAAGCACCAGGTCCTTGAGGTGAAATGGCTTGGAGAGCACCTTGGCATTGGGAAGAGCCTGTCCGGCCTTCAATGAAACCGCGGAGAAACCCGTTATGAACATGACCCGCATATTTGGATCGATCACCGACGCTTTCTGAGCCAGCTCAATGCCATCCATCTCGGGCATGACGATGTCCGTCAGCAGGAGATTGAATCGTTCGCCACTTCGAATCAGCGCCAGTGCCGATGTTCCCCGATCAACCGAATCAACGGCATATCCTGCGCGCACCAATGCACGCGCCAGAAATTCGCGCATGACATCATCGTCATCTGCAAGCAAAATTCGGATCATTCCCTGGCCTTATTCCCGGTCATGGCGGCGAACCGTCATGACAAGAGACGGAATAACCTCATATTCCTTAACAATTCCAGCATTGTCTCGAATCCTTCGAGCGTTTAGCGGTCGTTTGATGAAGAATCCGCCCTTCGTTCGGTTAGGTCCTGCAAAGCCCGGCCAGCCGCTGCTCATCTCAGTCCCGCATGCGGGTCGGGACTACCCTCCCGGATTTGCGCTCCTGTCGCGTCTTCCGGTTGCGCGGCTGAAGCCTCTGGAAGACCGT
Source organism: Sphingomonadales bacterium (assembly GCA_031397145.1). Taxonomy (GTDB): domain Bacteria; phylum Pseudomonadota; class Alphaproteobacteria; order Sphingomonadales; family Sphingomonadaceae; genus Aquisediminimonas. The sequence goes on from JANNLW010000330.1 coordinate 6,837, forward strand.
TTTGCAGACCTGCTGATCGAAAATGCCGTTGTTGCTGGCCACACTGCACTGGTTGCACGCATGCCGCGTGCATGGATCGATCTGAATCGGGATGAACGTGAATTCGATCCAGGGCTGGTTTCAACCAATGGAAAAATTGTACCGCTCGCCTCTGCAAAAGTTCGCGGTGGTCTTGGCATTGTGCCGCGCCGCGTCATGCGCGGAGGTGATATCTGGCGGGGCGAATTGAGCGCCGATGCCTTTGAAGATCGACTTGTCCAAGTTCACAGACCCTGGCACGCTACAATTGCCGCGCAGTTGGAAGCGTTTCTTGGTCATTTCGGGATTGCACTCCTGATCGATCTGCATTCCATGCCGCCAATTCCCTCCCGGCAGGGCGGACCGGCTTCGCCCGACATTGTGATCGGCGATTTGTTCGGGCGCTCGGCGCGCGGTCAGTTCAGTCGGCTTGCCCTGGCAATTGCCGAACGCCACGGATTCCGAGCCGCGCTCAATGCTCCTTATGCCGGTGGGCATATCCTTGAGCGGCATGGGAAGCCCGGGCGCGGAATTCATGCCCTTCAGGTCGAGATTGATCGCAGTCTCTATCTCGACGCGATGCTTGATCGACAGGGCGCCGGGCTTGAGCGGTGTCGTTCGTTTGTTTCCGATCTTGCCGACACATTGGCTGAGGAAGCGAGAGCGTGGCCCCAAGCGGAAGCAGCCGAATAAAAAAGCCACCCCGTGCTTCCGCACGGAGTGGCCAAGGTTCAGGGAGGATACGCGCCCGAAAGCGCGTAAGAGCCGATCTTGCGAAAGGGGGGGAACGCCCGATCGTCTCAAGTACGAAGATAGGACGGACTCAATTGTCTTTCAAGTGGTCTGGTCAAATACGAAAGACGACCAGTACAGCCTGACTTTGGAGGCTTGGCCACTACTTGCGTAGACCTTCAAACTTGCGGATTCCCGTGTCAGGCTGCCAATTCAGGTGTTGGTAACTTTCCCTGATCGACTTGGCGCGCAAAGACTTCGCGCATGATACCCAACGAAAAAAGATGGGCATGGATGAGTGGTAGCAGGCCCGATTTCATCATCTTGCGCAGCGAGTCGCCGCGCAAGTCGCGCAACTTTTCCTCGTTCACCATCCGGAATCCGCGGTAGATGAAAGGCTGGTCATTGTCCGCGACCTGGATCGACACTTCTCCATCCATCAACAGGTCTGCACTGATCAGTTCCTGCATGAAGGCAGTCGTCCGCTGTCCGGCTTGCTCGAACTGCTCGGAAAAGGCGAGGATCGCCTTCACGGCATCGCTCGGCTGACCGTCGATAAACAGGGGGTCTCCGTCTTCGAATGGCCCGATCGTTCCTGCCGTCGGATCGAAACAGAGCGAAAGTTCGTCCGCATCTTCGCGCAAGCGCGCCAACAGAAAGGGGTAGCGGCGGACATAGGCCGGAACATAAACCTGCTCGCGCAGCTTTCCATCATCGTCGACAAAGGTATTGACGCCTTCGTTCAGTCCCATCAGCGCAAGCGGCACGGGATTGTCGCCAGCCGAAAAGATGATCGGATAATAACGCTGGGCAACGGCGAACTCGTCAATCGTGACAGGAATGGCATGTTGAGTGGCGAACACGGGCAGCGCATCGCTTGTCCGCGCTTTCCAGCTTGCATGCTCGACCGACGACAAGGGCGTCAAGTCGCTGAACAGAAGTGGCAACTGGTTATTGGCGGGCGGCACGCTGGCCATGGAACACTCTCCTAAAGAAACAAGCCGATCCCCCTATTGCGCGACCGCATCGGACGCAAGAGGAACAAGTTTGCCCGGATTCATGATTCCAGCGGGATCGAGCGCGGCCTTGATCGCACGCAAGGTGGCGATCCGTGCCGGATCCGACAGGCGCAACAGTTCCGCGCGCTTCATCTGGCCGATTCCATGTTCAGCCGAAATCGAACCCTGCGCGGCAATCACCAGATCATAGACCATGCGGCTCGCGGCCTTGCCTGGCCCTATCCGCCATGCCTCGCCATCAACGCCCGACGGGGCGCGGACATGGAAGTGGACATTGCCATCCCCGAGATGGCCGAATGCCGAAGCCGTCATATCGGGATAGGCAGCCTCGACCGCTGCAGCAGCAGACACCATGAAGTCCGGCATTGCATCGATCGGCACCGAAATATCATGCTGTATGGCCGGCCCCGATGCGCGCTCGGCTTCCGAAATAGAATCGCGCAGCCGCCAGAATGCGTGCGCCTGGGCTTCGCTGGCGGAGATTGTTGCATCCTGTGCCAGCCCCGCTTCGAGGGCGGCTGCAAGCAAGTCTTCCAATGCCGCACGGCTTCCATCTGCCGATACAAACTCGACCAGAACATGCCAGGCATGCGGCGCGGTGAAGGGCGCGCGCGTGCCAGGAACATGTTCGAGGACAAGGTCGAGAGTCGCTTGAGGCATCACCTCGAAACTTTCGATCGCTTCGCCCGAACGCGCTTCAAGCCAGCGCAACAGGCGCAAAGCCGCCTGCGGGCTTTGAACGCCGATCCAGCCAACCGCATGATCGGCGATGGCCGGCACCAGTTTCAGGCTGGCCGCTGTCACGATGCCCAGCGTACCTTCTGCACCCACCAGCAACTGGGTCAGATCGTAACCCCGATTATCCTTTTTCAGCACGGCAAGCCCGTGGTGGATCGATCCATCGGGCAGGACAGCCTCAAGTCCCAGCACGAGCTTGCGCATCGTGCCAAAGCGCAGCACCTGCGTTCCGCCGGCATTGGTTGAAACCAGCCCGCCAATCGTTGCCGATCCCTTGGCCCCCAGCGTCAGGGGAAATCTCTGACCTTTTTCAAGTGCAGCATCGTGGAGGTTGCTCAGGATGACACCTGCTTCGGCAACTGCAATCCCGCTTTCGGCGTTGATGCTCCGGATTGCGTTCATCCGGCGCAGCGAAAGGAGCAGGGCATCGCCCTCGATAGACGGCGTCGCGCCACCGACCATTCCGGTATTTCCGCCTTGCGGCACGAGCGGCACCCTGGCCGCGTGCGCCAATGCCACGACGGCAGACACTTCGTCGACCGTACAAGGGGACAGCATCGCCGGCGACGCGCCATGAAAAATCCCGCGCCAATCGGAGAGCCACGGCGCTAGATCATCCGCATCGTCGCTGTAACCCTTTGAGCCGAGAAGCTCCTTGAGGCGCGGCAGCAGGGATTTGGCGTGCATTGTGTTCATCCATTCACGACGGGATTAATCTCATGTTCAAGCTGGACGCCCCATGCGAACTTGCGCAATGGTTGCGTCCAGATGATCTTCTTCGCTTATGCTGCCCTGTTAGGCCCGGCAAGTGCTGCCGCATTGGCGATGCCCCTGTTTGCCATGAATGAACAGGTGACGGTCACCGCGCAGATCCGGATCGAGCGAAATTCGATCGTCCGCGTGCCGCCTGCGGCCCCCCCGTCGCGTTTGCCGGCACCGACGCGCTGGAAGGAAAAAGGCGCGCCGAACTGCATCAAATGGTCAAGCATGGCGGCGGCCATGGTCTCCAGCCCGACAACGCTGGACCTGATTGTGCGCGGCGGCACACGCTACCGTGTGAAGCTCGAGAAAAGCTGCCAGGCGATCGATTTCTATTCGGGTTTTTATGTGAAGGCCACGAAGGACGGCCAGATCTGCGAGGATCGCGATTCGATCCACAGCCGCTCGGGAGGCGAATGCGCGATCGGCCGGTTCAAAACGCTTGTGCCCGCGAAATAGCGATCGGAGGCTTCGATCTGGATTCGCATGACTTTACAGACTGTAACGGAGCATAGCGACGCGCAACGGAATTGCGATGATTGGGCCCTCCTAATCCCGCGTTGAAATAAATGCACTGTCGCCATGTTTCGATTGCGTCACTCCCTCATGGGAAGCATCAACTCGCGGCATGCTCGGGGCACCCGAATCAGGCCAATCCCGCCCAAGGCCCGGTTATGGCTACTGTAATCCCGGCGTCTTGCAGGTTGACGAACATTGTCCGGCCATCAGGCGTAAAGCACGCGCCGGTCAGTTCGCCGCCCGCGGGATGCGCATTGCGCGCCACCCGGCGCCACACACCGGTGTGCGTCAATACCCGAATATAGTTTTCCTGCTCGCCATCCTCGCAGATGATAAGCGCGCCCGAGGGATGGACGGTAATATTGTCGCAACGATCGATGAGCGTCGCGTCACCGGGTTCGGACCAGAGTGTCAGCGTTGCGGGTGATTTCGCCTCTCCGCTTCGGCCTTCATATCGGCTCGGTCTATAACGCCAGATCTGGCCGCTTTCATTCGCGCCGCCGATGGTGCAGGTGAAGAATACCTCCCCGCGTCCAAACCATACGCCTTCGCCCCGTGCAAAAAATGCCGCTCCTGCCGCCGCACCGCGCTGGCGAAGGTCGTCGTCGGGATTTTGGACATCCTCGACGTCGATCCAGTCGACCAAGACCGGTTTGCGGGCGGGGAAGCGTTCGCTTGACAACGCGGGCAGCAAACTGGTCCAGTTGCGCGTGTCACGCCCGGGTTCGCCACGGATGGCGAGCGCCTGAAGGCGTCCACCCTTCGCCAGTTCCCCGGGGAGGTTGGGGATGAAGCGGTAGAACAGGCCGTCCTTTCGGTCCTCTGTCTGATAGACGATGCCGTTGCTGGGGTTGACGGATACCCCTTCATGGCGGAACCGGCCCATGTCCAACAGCGGTACAGGATCGACTAGCGATCGTGCCCGCATAGGAATTTCGAAATTGAAGCCGTGATCGCGCCCCGCATTTTCGCCGCGGCGTACGACTGTTTCCTCGCAACTTATCCAGCTTCCCCAGGGTGTGGGCCCGCCCGAGCAGTTGATGATAGTGCCAGCCAGCGCCAGCCAGCTTTGTTCGACGCGCGCCTCGGCGAGGTTCCAGATCAGCCCTGTCACGCCGCCGGGCAGCGGAATGCCGTTGGCATCGCGATCGTAGATGCGATCAGCAAAGACCGGCGGAATGGAGGAGCCGAAGGCGCTGCTGCCGCCATGCTCGTCGCCATTTTCGTGGTTGCGGAGCAGCAGGTGCCGATTTCCATCAAGGGCGAAGCTGGTCATCCCGTCGGGGCGGTCCGGTGTGATCAACCCGTCGCCCATGGTATCGCCCGCGTGCGAAATGACACGATAAGTAAATCCGCGCGGCAGATCCAGAATACTGGCGGGATCGTGCATCAGCTCGACCGCTGGTACTTCGGATCGTGCCAGGTTGGGTGCTCCGGCCAGTGCGAATGCGACCGACGCTGCCCCGGCGCCGGTCAGGAAATCCCTCCGTGCAGCGATCATCTTCGGCCTCCATCCCGTGCCAATAAGCAATCAAATTATGGGAGAGAGGTTGCAGGCTGATGATATTGCTGTTGCAGCTTGGTGACGGTCGAGACCGACGCGAACATCTTCAACATGGTTCCGCATCAGGCATGTCATTCCGCTGAGCGCCGGAATTCCCGAAAAGCCGCAAAAAGGCGGGACGGACCGGTTGATCGGTCGCGCGGTGGAGGAGGCCGTTAGACGGACTAGAGCCTGAAGCCGACGCCGACGCCGACGATGATCGGGTTGATCTTGATTTTGACCTGCTGCGTGCCGATCGCGGTGGTGGCGAGGCGTGCCTTTGTGCTCATATCGACATATTTGACGTCGAAATTGAGGAAAGTTTTTTCGTTGAGATCGAAATCGATGCCGGCCTGAGCCGCCCAGCCGAGGCTGCTCTTCATCTTGACCCGCGTAGGTCCGACAGCTGCCTCAAGTCCGGCAGACGCCTTTTCGGAATAGAACAGCGTATAGTTCACGCCCGCGCCAACATAGGGCCTGACCTTGGCTTCAGGCGAAAAATGATATTGCGCGGTCAGGGTCGGCGGCAACACCCAGGTCGAGGCGAGCTTGCCGATTCCACCGGTCGTCCCGGTCTTGCCGGACGCATGATGCTTCGTCGTTGCGGCGATCAGTTCGAACCCGAGATGGTCGGTTGCCATATAGCTGAAGTCGATTTCAGGCATCACGCTGTTGCTGACTGCCACCTGCTCGGTAGGGAAAGCCGGCACGATCCCGCTCGAACTTTCGGTCGGCATGACCAGAATGCCGCGTACCCGCACATAGGCGTCACCGGCCTTGGCCTGTGCCGGGACAGCACCCGCTCCCACTCCCGCTGCGCAAAGCGCTATCGTAACTGCTGCAAACCTGACGTCCACAATGTGTCTCCCTTGATGAACTGTTGCCACAGTCTCGAACATGGCCGTGGCGCAGACGGCCTTTAGGAACCGGTTTCAGGATCAACATTGATTCAGGTCAAACGGGAACATGACGGGCGACCGGCTGGCGCGGATGATGTGGTGGCGCCCGTTCTGACATCTTCCCCGCGCCTTTGGCTCAGGGAGAATGATGCCCTGTCAAATCCGCTTGAATAATAGGATTTCGGCTGTCAGCGTCTTG
>JANNLW010000379.1:0-1325 GCA_031397145.1 Sphingomonadales bacterium
TGCAGCCTTGCCAAATTGTGCCGCGCCTTCGTCAAAGGGCACTTCCAATGCCTTTGCATCGATGATTGTGAACGCCCGCATCAGCGCCTTTCTCTCACAAGTTGCACGGTCAATCCACCGGGAAGCGGATCGGGCGGCAAATCGCCCGCAAATCGGACGGCATCAGCGCGACATCTGGCAATGACACCCGGCGCGACATCGGACGAATGGACGATGCAATCCGCTTGGCCGAGAAGGCGGGCCTGCTCAAGAGTTAGTTGATCAGGATCATCGCTGGTCAGCAAAAACACCTTCAAGCCCGATGCCGGGACGTGATCCGGAGCGGAGAGCCATTCGGCGACCGCGTCACTGGTCGGAAGCGTGAAAGGATCCAGCGAACCTCCAGATTCAAGAATTGCATCGATCGCGCGCCGCCTATCGCCTGCGTCGGGCCAGCGTTCGCGAATGGCCGGACGAGCCGCGTGAAGAGCCATTGCCAATTCACCGAGCGATTGTGGTAGCAGTCGCTCCAGTCGCTGCCTCAGGGCCTTGGCAAGTCCTGCCGATTGTCCATCGGTGCCAATCGCGATCAGCACCGGATCGCGGTCTATGATCGCGGGCAAAATGAAGTCGCAATGCTCCGGCCGGTCCGTCGCATTTACCAGCACACCGCGCGCCTTCAGCCGCGTGATCACAGCGACCGCTTCTGCCTCATCGTCTATCGCGACTATGGCAAGTGGGGCGTGCTCGTTTTCCCCGACGATCCGTGCACCCGCGCGTTCAAGCAATGCGCGTTTTGCCTTGGCCGCATCACCCGTACCCAATAGGATGACGGGCCGGTTCTTGAGACGAAAAAAGAGCGGTAGGCTGCGCATCACATCAGGGCTTGATGCGCCACAGCATGAATGGTGAACCGTCAGGAAGCGGGACGGGTACCAACCAGTCCGGAACCTTGCCGCCGACGATCTGCATATAGAAGCCCGAGGGGCTGTGTGCCTTGTAGATTGTTGATTCTGACATATTCGGGCAGACAAGCAGTAGCGTCGCGCCATGCTTTTTTGCCACGCGGCGGGCATCATCAGCATTGCCGCGAAACGCCCGCTGGACATCGAGAATGGCATCGCCGTTGCGATGATAGGGTCCCGCGATCGCGTCATGATGCGTGATCGTGATCAACCTGGGGCCGAGATCGACAAACGTCAGGATCGTCGCCTTGGGCAGAAGCGCGATGGGCCGCATCGACGGCATCGTCGGACAGCTGGCATTGGCCCGGTTGACCCGCTTCATACCCGGCGACGAAGTATCAGGATTGGGCAGTTTCCCCGCAATCAGCTGTATTCCCAGTC
>JANNLW010000390.1:0-2149 GCA_031397145.1 Sphingomonadales bacterium
GCTGGCTGGCAATCCCCGGACTGGAATCGCAGCAGGCCGAGGTCATCTGGTGGGACAACGGTCAGGTCGGCTGTGCGTTCCAGCAGCTGCTCAGCCCCATCGTGCATGACAATGTGCTGTCGCGCTGGAGCGGTGAGCCGCCGCAGGTCCGGAGAGTTTCCTAAGCCCGCTTGACCAGCGTGACTTGGGAAACGTGGATTTCCCCGCCGCGGAAGCCGCCTTCGCAATACATGAGATAGTAGCGCCATAAACGACCGAAGCGTTCATCGAATCCCGACGGCAACCTTCCCGTTTCCAGAGCAGCATCGAACCGCATCCGCCACCGCCGCAGTGTTTCGGCATAGTGAAGCGGGAAATGCACGGGTGAATCCCAACGCAGCCCGCGCTCTTCGGCCAATGCCCTGAAGCGACTCTCGGACAAGAGCATACCACCCGGAAAAATATATGTTTGGATGAAGTCTGCACTCGTTGAATAGGCATCAAATATGTCATCAGCAATTGCAATAAACTGGATTGTCGCCCGGCCGCCCGGTTTCAGGCAACGAGCGATCGTATCGAGATAGGCGGGCCAATAAGCCTTGCCGACAGCTTCCACCATTTCAACCGATGCGATCGCGTCGAAGCTGCCGTCCACATCTCGATAATCGCAAAGCTGATAACTAACGCTGCCTGCGGGTGATCCGGCCAGCTGTTCGGCCCAAAGCCGCTGTGACGGGGAAATGGTGATGGCCGTGACACGGTGGCCCAATTCCGCACAGTGCCTTGCAAAACAGCCCCAGCCACAGCCGATCTCGAGGATCGTCGATTCCGGATCCAGGGCGAGCCGGTCGATGAGAGAATTGATTTTGCGGTGCTGGGCCGACTCCAGATTCTCATCACTATGGAGCGGCTCGGCAAAGATCGCACTGGAATAGCTCATCGTCGGGTCCAACCAAGCGCTATAGAAATCATTGCCGAGATCGTAGTGCGCCACGATATTTCGCTGAGCACCCAGGCGACTGTTACGATTCAGAGCATGGGCAACTCGTCGAACTATTCGCGACAATCCTGACGCCCGGCCTGCATTTCCCAAGCTTTCGCGATTTCGCATGAAGAGGTCAAACAACGGAACGGGATCTGCACTCGACCATTCGCCTCGTTCCCAAGCGTCATACCAACCGACCGAACCTGACCGCGATAACCGGACAAGCGCGCGCCAACTTCGCAGTTCAACACAGGCTATTGGACCAGGTGACTGTCCACCCAGAATACGGAAACTGCCATCAGGCAGCATCGCCTCAATCGACCCGCATTTCAGGCCGACATGAAGCGCATCAAGCGCGCGATCAAATCGTTGTGCGACCATCCGAGCCCATAGACTGGGCCGACCGGCCAATACTGGCTGCCCCGGTTGGGAAGACTGGCTGTTCATTACAGGTCGAGACTTTGGCCGAGTGACGTCATGAGGGCAACCGTCAATGGATCAACCCGCATCACGGATGCCGCGCATCGCCGTCAGTGCGCGTTCGCGGGCTTCACGATGGCCGACAATCTTGGCTGGATAGGCGGCAGGTCTGGCACCAAATTCGTCCGGATCATGAATATACGGGTCGCTGGTTGTGGCCAGCTCTGGAACCCATCGGCGAATATAGTCTCCCGCACCGAACTTTTCGGACTGTGAAAGCGGTGCCATGATCCGCGAAAACAGGGGCGCATCAACTCCCGTTCCGGCAACCCATTGCCAGTTCGACGCATTTGCTGCGTAATCAGCATCGAGTAGCGTGTCCCAGAACCATTGTTCGCCTCGCCGCCAATCAAGCAGGAGGTGTTTGACGAGAAAACTGGCCGCGATCATTCGCACGCGATTGTGCATGAAACCCGTAGCCCAAAGCTCGCGCATTCCCGCATCGACGATCGGATATCCCGTCAATCCTTTTGTCCAGGCTGAAAAATCTTGATCGGCCGCGTCATCGTCTCTCCATTGCATAGCATCATGGGCAGGACGGCCGTTTCTGGTGCCATAGTCCGGAAATTGATCGATGAGATTTGTCGCATAATCGCGCCAGCCTATTTCGCGCAGGAAGGACTCTGCTTGTCTGCCTGCAGATTTTGACGCGTGATGCCAGATCGTCGCAGGACTGATTTCGCCAAAATGCAAATGTGGAGAGAG
>JANNLW010000418.1:0-6043 GCA_031397145.1 Sphingomonadales bacterium
CGCGATTTCTCGTTCCCGCCAAGCGCCGCCTGCGCCACCTTCGCCCAGAGCTCGTCCCTTAACGCGCGGTTGTGCGCAAAGCGCTGCCGCGTTTCATCGGTGTCGGGATTGACGAGGGTGGACAGGGTGGGGCCGCTCATGCCCCAATCAACTCCCGCCCGATCAGCATCCGCCGTATCTCGTTTGTCCCCGCACCAATATCCATCAGCTTGGAATCGCGCATCAGCCGCTCGACCGGCCAGTCCTTGGTGTAGCCCGCGCCGCCCAGCGCCTGAATCGCCTCGAGCGCGACCCGCACCGAATTCTCGCTGGATAGCATCACCGCCCCCGCCGCATCGAACCGCGTCGTCTTCCCCGCATCGCAGGCACGGCACACGGCATAAACATAGGCCCGCGCGGAATTGAGCGCGACATACATATCCGCGACCTTGGCCTGCATCAGCTGGAAACTGCCGATCGGTACCCCGAACTGCTTGCGTTCGCGGATATAGGGAATGACGGTATCGAGGCAGGCCTGCATGATGCCGAGCCCGATCCCTGCCAGCACCGCGCGTTCATAATCAAGGCCCGACATCAGCACGCCGACGCCGCCATTGACCGGCCCCATCGCGTTCTCCGCAGGGACTTCGCAATCGTTGAAAACGAGTTCGGCCGTGGGCGAGCCGCGCATTCCCATCTTGTCGATCTTCTGCCCGATGCTGAAGCCGGGCATGTCCTTTTCGATCAGGAAGGCCGTGATCCCGCGCGATTCCGCCTCGCTGCTGGTCTTGGCGTAAACGACCAGCGTTTCGGCATAGGCCGAATTGGTAATCCAGAACTTGGTGCCGTTGAGGATGTAGCGATCATTCCGCGCCTCAGCCTTGAGCTTCATCGAGACGACGTCCGATCCGGCGCCCGCCTCCGACATGGCAAGCGAACCGACATGTTCGCCGGAAATCAGCTGGGGCAGATATCTGGCCTTTTGCTCGGGCGTACCCCAGCGGCGGATCTGGTTGACGCACAGGTTTGAATGCGCACCATAGCTGAGGCCAACCGATGCCGATGCGCGGCTCACTTCTTCGACCGCCACGACATGTTCGAGATAGCCGAGCCCCAGGCCGCCCCATTCTTCCTCGACCGTAATCCCGTGCAAGCCCAACGCGCCCATTTCTGGCCAGAGGTCTCGCGGAAACCAGTCCTCCGCATCAATCTTCGCCGCCAATGGCGCGATCCGTTCATCGGCAAAGCGCCGTGTGGTTTCGCGGATCATGTCGGCATTTTCGCCAAGCGCAAAATCGAAATCGGGCGTTGCAGTCATTCGGGCCTCTCCAGATGGTCGCGATGGCCTAGCACTGAAAACACGACTGGGAAACGGTTGCTGGTGCGGCCGAGACGTGCAACCGATGGGCGATGCCAAGCTCGGGCTATTCAGGAACGCCATTGGCGCAAAAACTCTCGCTGAAGGACGGGCTGACAGTCTGGTTCAGCGATATGCCTGACAGCGTCCGCGCCGAAATCGCCACACTTGACCTGATCGAGCGCACCGCCAGGGAGGCAGGGCTCGATGCCGCGCACATATTCGTGTGCGAGTCCGGAGTGATGGAGGCTCATCTGCGGGACCTGAAAACCCTGATCAGGCCAGCCGGTTTCGTCTGGGTGTCCTGGCCCAAGAAAGCCTCAAAAGTGCAAACCGACATTACAGAAGATACAATCCGTGCGATCGCGCTTCCGATGGGGTGGGTCGATGTGAAAGTCTGTGCGGTTGACAGCATTTGGTCTGGGTTGAAGCTGGTCATCCGCAGGAAATTGCGCTGACCTGGAACTCGCGACCAACGCCAACAGCGTTGGTTCACACGAACCCGGAGTTGCAATGAAGGACGCTGGCTTTGAAACGAGGTCAAAGGCCTGTTGCCCTGTCCACACGGCTGAAATCCCGGCTTCATGCTGGCTATCCTATGACGTCGTCCGATACGTCGAAAAACTATCTGCCAACGTGACTGCCAAAATCCGGCAAGGCGCTTATACTTCGCCGATTTGGTATGGTCCGAAAGGCTGATATGCAGTTTCGTGAAAGACTGGCGCCAGGGCTGCGCGAACCGCTGGTGCATTTTCTGTTGGTCGGGCTGGCAATTTTTTTCTTCTTCGGGATATTCGGCCGGGAAGTCGATGTTGGTGACCGCCGGATCGTTGTGAATGAAGATCAGGTCAAGCGGCTTGCCATACAATGGTCACAGACCTGGCAGCGCCCGCCCAATCCCTCAGAATTGGACGGCTTGATCCGTGACTATATCAAGGAGGAAATCTACTACCGTGAGGCCTTGCGGCTTGGGCTCGACAAGGATGATATGGTGGTGCGTCGCCGGATGCGTTCGAAAATGGAGTTTCTGGCATCATCCGAAACAGAGAACATGATCGCGACGGATGCTGCCCTGCAGGCGTGGCTGGACAAACATCCGGCCAAATATGCACCTGATCCCGTTTACAGTCTCGATCAGGTCTATGTCAGCACAACCGCCAGCAGTGATGCATCTCTTTCCAGGGCCAAATCATTACTCAAGCAATTGCAGGCGGGCGCGAAGGCCGATGGGCTTAGCGATCCTATTTCGCTGCCCAAATCCTTGGATGCCGTGACCGCATTCAACATCAACCGCGAATTCGGCGAGGAATTTGCATTGGCGCTCATGGCGTTGCCGCTTGGAAACTGGGCCGGACCGATCAAATCGGGCTTTGGCTTGCATCTGGTTCGCGTCCGCAGCGTTCAGGCTCCCTACAAGCCAAAGCTCGCGGAAGTACGGCAAGCCGTTGAAAATGACTGGCGCAACGCCACTCGCACAACGCGCGAAAACCACGCCTATCAGGCGCTGCTCGATGGTTACCAAATTGCGATCGAGAAGCCCAAATGAGTTTGGCGCGGCCGATTGCACTGTTGCTTTTACTGATCGGCGTGATGGCGCCTGCCTATGCCGATGAGCTACGACCCGGCTATCTCGAACTCACCCAAAAAACACATACGAACTGGCACATGGTCTGGAAAGCCCCGATCAGGAGCGGGCTGGCAACAAATGCCAGCCCTTCCCTGCCCAAATTCTGCACTGGCTCCGCGCCAAGACGCGAACTTGTTGCCGCCGCTGTTGTCGCCATTTCAGAAGTTAGTTGCACCGCTCCACTTGCAGGTCAAAGCGTAGGGTTGACGGGGTTAGACGCGAGTTTCACCGATGCGCTCGTCCGCATTGCGCAAATTAGCCGCCCGGTTCAGGCCGCACGCCTCACGGCTGATGCGCCGATGACCAAAGTGGAGATCCGTGCAGCGCGCAGCCAGGTGGCCAAAACCTACTTTGCACTCGGCGTGGAGCATATTCTGATTGGCTACGACCATTTGCTGTTCGTCCTCTCGCTCGTACTGCTGCTTATGGGCGGGTGGAAAATCGCCAAGACCGTTACAGCCTTTACGGTGGCGCATTCACTGACCCTGATCGGCACCACACTCCATCTCATAAGCGTGCCGCGCCAGCCGGTTGAGGTGTGCATTGCCCTGTCGATCGTTTTCCTGGCCGTCGAAATTGTGAAGGCAAAGCCAGATGCACCCCGCCTGTCAGAACGTATACCCTGGCTCGTCGCTTTCGCCTTTGGCCTGCTTCACGGATTCGGCTTTGCCGGCGCACTCGCGGAAATCGGATTGCCTGAAGGCGAAATTCCAGTGGCGCTGCTCACCTTCAATCTGGGTGTGGAGACCGGGCAGCTTATCATTGTAGTATGCGGGCTGGCTGTACTCGCAGCAATCCGCCACCTGGCGGCGGCATGGTTTCGTGCTGCTCAGATCTACGCCGCTTACGGCATTGGCAGTGTGGCTGCCTTCTGGATGATCGAACGGGCGCTTGCATAACGGCTTGGCGTGCAGCAATTTGCGGTCACACCGACTGCAAACGAACGATATTCTGGTTGGTTTGACAGTACCATTGGCGGTCGCGAAACGCCGCGGAAATGCGCGGGCTTGACGGGCTACCCGACAAGGGCCCCGCGAAACGGCGAAAAGGGCCACTGGATGGTGGAGCTGAGCGGGATCGAACCGCTGACCTCGTCATTGCGAACGACGCGCTCTCCCAACTGAGCTACAGCCCCGCATCCGGGTTTGCGCCTTTAACGTCCTGATTTCATCGGCGCAATGCCCTTGCCTCGTCGGGCCGTGACCCTACAACGCGACAGTCCGAGTCGCCAATTGCGGCGGCTGGCCCGCTTGAGAGGATTCATCCGAAATGGCTCGTGCCTGGTATTTCATCGCTTATCCAAAAGCCCTCCCGACGCTTGAACATGTCGAACTGCGCGAGATGCCTGAACAGGAACTTGGTACCGGCCAGCTTCGGGTCAAAAACCACTATCTATCGGTTGATCCGTATATGCGCGGCCGGATGACCAATTTGGCATCCTATGTCGAGGGTTTCGCAATCGGCGAGCCGATGACCGGCGGAGCCGTCGGTGAAGTCATCGAAACCAAGGCTGAAGGTTTTGCGGTGGGCGACAAGGTCATGCACATGAATGGCTGGCGCGATGAAGCGGTGGTTGACACACAGCCTGGCCTGGGCGGGATGGGTACGCAAAAGCTGCCTCCCATGAACGTGCCGATCCAGACGTGGCTCCACAATCTGGGACTGACAGGAGCGACGGCTTATTTCGGCTTGCTCAAGACAGCTGAAGCCAAGCCTGGCGACACGGTGTTTGTTTCCGCAGCCGGCGGTGCCGTCGGTTCGGCAGTGGTCCAGATCGCCAAGAAAAAGGGGATGACTGTGATTGGTTCCGCCGGAGGGCCGGACAAATGCGCTTGGGTCAGGGAATTGGGGGCAGATGCCTGTATCGACTATAAGTCTGGTCCCGTCCTTCCCCAACTGGCTGCAGCAGCGCCTGGTGGGATTGATGTCTATTTCGACAATGTCGGCGGCGATCATCTTGATGCGGCCTTTGCACTGGCCAAGAATTTCTCCCGCTTTGCAATTTGCGGGATGATCGATCGGTACAATGATGCCGATGGAGGTGTCGAGTATAAGTATCTCATTCGCTGCATCCCTGCGCGCATCCGAATGCAGGGATTCATCTTCACCGATTATGTTCAGCATATGGGCGAGTTCCTTGGCGAAATGGGCCCATGGGTGATGAATGGCGAGATGAAAATGCGTGAAACAGTGCACGATGGTATCGGCTCTGCATTTGATGCGTTTCTCGGCCTGTTTTCTGGCGGCAACACTGGCAAAATGCTTGTAAAGCTGTAAAGGCGCGCTGCATGTCAGCGACAATCATCGATGGGAAAGCATTTGCAGCAGGGTTGCGTGCAAAGATCGCGGAAGGCGTAGAGGCGTTTCGTTCAGAAACCGGGTCCGCGCCCGGACTTGCTGTGGTTCTCGTCGGCGAAGATCCCGCCAGTGCCGTCTATGTCCGTAACAAGGGCAAGCAGACGGTTGACGCTGGTATGCTTAGCCTTGAACACAAGCTCCCCGCAGATACGAACCAACACGACCTGATCGCATTGGTTGAGCGATTGAATGCCGATAACCGCGTCGACGGCATCCTTGTTCAACTGCCCCTGCCCGATCATCTCGACGAACTTGCGGTGGTCAGCGCAATCAATCCCGACAAGGATGTCGACGGCCTCCATGTTGTCAGCGCAGGGCGTTTGGCCTCGGGTCTTCCCGGGCTTGTGAGCTGCACGCCCCTCGGGTGCATGATGTTGATCCGGGATGCGCTGGGTGGCAACCTTTCGGGCATGGAGGCCGTTGTTATCGGTCGATCAATCCTGGTCGGAAAGCCTGTTGCTCAGCTTTTGCTCGCGGCGATCTGTACCGTGACGATGGCGCATAGCCGCACACATGACTTGCCGGATGTGGTGCGTCGGGCCGATATCGTCGTGGCGGCGGTCGGTCGGGCAGAACTGGTCAAGGCAGATTGGGTCAAGCCAGGCGCCTGCGTCATTGACGTTGGCATTAACCGCATACCCACAAGCGATGGCAAGACCCGGCTGGTCGGAGATGTGGATTGTGACGGCGTTTCGGAAGTTGCCGGATCGATCACGCCAGTT
>JANNLW010000475.1:0-1282 GCA_031397145.1 Sphingomonadales bacterium
GCATGCCGACCGGGCCCGCTTGCCATACCGGGCAGGAAAGTTGCTTTTATCGCCGGGTTGAAGGCGGAACGCTTGCAAGGACTGATTCTCATAGAGTTTGAGAATACAAGTTCATGTCATTGATAATATGGAATAGTGATGGGAAGCCCAGACCACCGCTCCACACACCAGAAGGGCGAGATAGGGAAGCAGGCCGGCCGATCGTTTGGAGCCAACATCACGCGTAGAATATTCAGCTTCGGCATTGCTTGCAGGAAATACGCCCCCATCCTGGACATAGTGACGGTATAAAAAGACCGGAACAATCAAAGCCGCTGCGATCAATCCGTTGCGCAGCGTGCCTGCGCCCCAGACATCGGCACCGGCGCCCATGAAGATCATATTGATAAATCCAAACGCAGCAGCAAGCGTCAGGAGCCAGGTTGGGCAACGAAACGGCCTGTCCCAATTCCCGCGATCGATACGGTGGATCCATCCTGATTGCAGGTTCAGAAAGTTGAACAGGAAGTAGCAGACGTTGGATATCATCAGGACGGCGAAATAGTCGGATGCGAGCAAGAGCACGAGGTTGAAGCCCAGATCGGTCCACATGGCAGACGTCGGTGCACCGTGCTGGTTCACACGCGAAAGATAGCGTGGGAGCCACCCGTCTACCGACGCCTGGTAAAGCGTCCTCGAAGAACCCATCATCGACGTCATCACGATCAGCAACAGCGCAAGGATCAGCATTACGATGATGAGATTGGTGACGATC
The DNA here is from genome assembly GCA_031397145.1 of Sphingomonadales bacterium. GTDB lineage: Bacteria > Pseudomonadota > Alphaproteobacteria > Sphingomonadales > Sphingomonadaceae > Aquisediminimonas. The sequence goes on from JANNLW010000475.1 coordinate 755, forward strand.
ACCCCGCCATTGACGATTTTGGCAAGCGCCAGAGCGACTCCCGAGCCGTCGTAGATTTTCGGATCAAGCAAGGCATCAAGCCCGAGCGAAGCCTGGAAGGCGAGCGGAACAAGCGTGAAAATGACAATGCACAAGAGTCCCGCTGCAAGGATCGCCTTGAATGTGTCAGTTTTGGGGTTCTTGAACTCGCGTGTGTAACATACCGCAGTTTCAAAGCCATAGGTTGACCAGCCGGCTCCGAACAACGCACCCGCGAGCAGTGTGAGGCCGAAACCATCCCATGTGCCGAACGACATGTTGTTGGCGGCATCCCGAACAATCGGGAGCAACGGGAAGAGATGGTTCGACGGGAGATCGCCTGTGACGATTGGCACGAGCCCGATCAATATCAACGGTGAAAGACAGACAACCCCAAGGATCTTCTGCGCAGAGGCGGCGCGGGCCGCGCCATGATGCTGCAACGCAAACGTAAGCAACAGGAAACACGCAGCAATGATCGACACCATGTTGACGCGCAGGTGCAGACCG
>JANNLW010000500.1:0-4490 GCA_031397145.1 Sphingomonadales bacterium
GCCGGCGTCGGGCTGACCGAGGAACAGGCAAAGGAGCGCGGTGAGGTCAAGACGGGCAAATTCCCGATGATGGCGAACAGCCGTGCCAAGACCAATCACGAGACGGACGGGTTTGTGAAAATCATCGCTGACGCCCAGACAGACCGCGTTCTTGGCGTCTGGTGCATTGCCTCGATTGCCGGAACGATGATCGCCCAGGCCGCGCAGGCTATGGAATTCGGGGCAACGTCGGAAGACATTGCCTATACCTGCCATGCCCACCCGACCCATTCGGAAGCGATGAAGGAAGCCGCAATGGCGGTTACCGGCAAACCGATTCATATCTGATACAGATGCGCGCACGCCGCACACTCAACCGGATCCATGTCTGGCTCGGCTGGCTGGTCGGCATCCCCTTGTTCTTCTGGGCGGTCAGTGGCCTATGGATGGCCGCACGTCCGATTGAGGAAGTGCGTGGCGAGCATCTGAAGGCGAGGCCGATTGCTCTCAAGATGAAGACACAACCAGTCTTTCCGCGAACCGAGGGAATGGCCATCCAGTCGGTCAAACTTGAACAACAGGTGTCAGGCCCGGTCTGGATCGTCACTTTGGCCGATGGCGGCCAGAAGCGCGCATCGGCGCGTGACGGGGCGTGGCTTGGTGGCGTGGGCAAGGCAGAAGCCCGAAAGGTCGCAGAGTCCAGCTATGCTGGACCCGCTGAGCTTGACGCGATGGAAAGTTTCTCCGCCGACGCTGCTCCGCTTGACCTGCGCAAGGATCGGCCCTCGTGGCGTGCGCGCTTTGCCGATGGCACGCATGTCTATATCGATGCCGATACCGGTACCGTACTCGCGCTGCGTTCGGGACAGTGGCGTGCTTATGATGTCATGTGGGGGCTCCACATCATGGATCTGCAGACACGCGAGGAAACCAGCCATGTCCTCCTCATCATATTTGCGGCTATTGCGGCGACGAGCACGGTGTTGGGCCTGATCCTGCTGCCTATGGCTTCGCGTCGGCGGAATGCCAAGTCTGACAAATGACGCCCCTTGCCGTCTCGTTTTGCCAGACTTAGGCTGCGTACGAGAGGGAACCTGACATGACCGATTTGCAAGGGCGCATCGCCTTGATCACTGGCGCTTCTCGCGGAATCGGCGAAGCCACTGCGAGGACGCTCGCTGCAGCAGGGGCCAAGGTGATCCTGACCGATCTTGAGGCGCCTGAAGCATTGGCCACCGAACTTGGAGGGCTCGCGCTTGGGCACGACGTCACATGCGAATCTGACTGGATCGAGACGATCGCCTTCGCCCGTGAAACGGCAGGCGGACTTGATATCCTTGTGAACAACGCAGGGTTGTTTTTGATGAAGCCTCTCATCGACACCAGCCTTGACGATTGGCGCCGGCTGCACGCCGTCAACGTCGAAGGCGTGTTTCTGGGCTGCAAATATGCCATTCCCTTACTCGCCGAGCGGGCGGTACGATGGAAGGGCGGAGCTGCAATCATCAACCTTTCTTCGATGGCCGGTCTCGTAGGGAGTGCAGGAACTGCCTGTTACAACGCCAGCAAGGGTGCGGTACGCTTGTTCACAAAAGGCCTGGCTCTCGAACTCGCCCCTCTCAAAATCCGTGTCAATTCCGTGCATCCTGGCGTGATCGATACGCAGATGGGGAGCGAGGTTGTTGGCGGTGTATCTGCAGGACGGCAGATCGGTGACAATGAAGCACGTTCCCAGGTCGCCGAAATGCACCCTCTTGGGCATATGGGCCAGGCTACCGACGTCGCCAACGCCATTGCCTTCCTCGCTTCGGACAAGGCCGCGTTCATGACCGGCTCCGAACTTGTGGTCGACGGCGGATTTACCGCTCAATGAGAGTGCGGCTGGCATGACAGGGGGCGGGTCACAAATGGCTCCGGCGCTGATCGCCTGGCTCGACCTGTTCGGCATCGCCGTTTTCGCTGCATCCGGCGCACTGGCAGCGGCGCGACGCCAGCAGACGCTGGTCACCTTCTCGTTCTTTGCGCTCGTCACCGGCGTTGGCGGAGGGACGATCCGTGATTTGTTGATCGGAGCGCCCGTATTCTGGGTCCAGGACTGGCGCGTGCCCGCCGTTTGCCTGGCAACCGCCGGATTGATCTGGATGACGCCCGGTCGACTTTGGAAGGGCCGTGCGCTCGACTGGTTTGATGCGGTCGGACTCGCGGTCTACGCTGTTTTCGGCGCCGCCAAGGCCCTGAACTTCGGTATCCCGCTGCTGCCTGCGATGATGATGGGCGTAATCACGGCCTGTGTCGGCGGCATCATTCGCGATGTATTGGCCGGGGAGCCCTCAATCCTGTTGCGCCCGGAGATCTATGTCACGGCTGCTGCCCTGGCGTCAGGCCTGTTCGTGTTGCTCGCTTGGCTTGGTATACCGTTGGTCATCGCGGCAGCAATCGGTGCACTTTCCGGCTTCATGCTTCGTGCGCTGGCGATATGGCGCGGGCTGGCAATCCCATCCTATCGCCGCTGATCAGGCGCGAACGACCCCGACGCTGCTGAATGCCTTGATCTCGGCGGGCGGCGTATCGGCTTCAGAAAGCTCGCGCTGCCAAAGGCCAATATCGCTCCAATGCCCGTTCTTGAAGCAGACCTCGCGATAGGCACCTGCGCGACGGAACCCGTTGGCCTCATAAAGCTGGATCAGCTTGTCATTGGGGGTCATCAAAGTGCAAATTGCCTGGGTGAAATTCTGTTCGGTGAGCGTACTTAAAAGGCTTGCTAGCAAGGTTCGGCGTATACCCTTCCCCTCAAGATCGCCTGCCGCATAAACTGCAACTTCCACACCGAACCGGTGCGTGGGTCCAGGCCGAAACGGTTTCGCATAGGCATATCCGAGAACTACCTTGCTCTGCGTTGCGACTATCCAGGGATAGGTGTCACCCGCTGCCTTGATGCGGGAACGCATATCCCTTGCCGACGGGGCCTTGGTTTCAAACGAGACGGCGTTGGTCACAACATAGGGAGCGTAGATCGCCGCAATCGCCTCTGCATCGTCAAGTTGGGCGGCTCTTAGATCAACCATGAAATAATCCTGTCGAGGAGGGAAAGGCTTGAAGTGGCACGCGGGACGTTTGCCGAGATGTTCGGCGGACACTCGAGGCAGCGAACCTGAATCGCTGGTCCGTCGAGCAGCGCCCTGGCATCCGTCAAGCCTGCGATGAGAAGCGCCTGTTGCTGGTGCATCGTGCGCGTGAAGAGATCGGCGCGCGGGGGTGCTCGCACGCCAAAATCATTGCCGAGAAGGCCAGCCAGGAAGCCAGGACTGTTCTTCAGATAGACGCGCGACACATTGTCAGGCGATATTTTCGCAAGCCGGGCGGCGTCAGCAACCGCCTCATCGAGCGAACCGAATGCGTCGACCAGCCCGAGTTGCCGAGCAGTTCCGCCGTCCCAGACGCGGCCCTGCGCAATCTCCCCGACCTTTTCGAGTGGAAGCTTGCGGGCGGTGGACACCAGAGCGAGGAAACGCCGATAAATGTCATCGACGCCCGCCTGCAGCAGGGCGTCGGTCGTCGCATTCGTGCCGCCGAGAAGATCGGGTTGCCCCGAAAGCGGGGTTGTTTTGACACCGTCCGTCGTGACGCCATATCTGGCAAGCACCGTCTCGAATGTCGGGAGGATGCCAAACACGCCAATTGACCCTGTAACGGTCGACGGCTCGGCAAAAACCTTGTCAGCCGATCCCGTGATCCAATAGCCCCCCGATGCGGCCACGTTGCCCATTGATACGACCACCGGCAGGCCCTTGGCCCTTGCCTGTTCAATCGCAAGCCGGATCTTTTCGGCGGCCAACGCCGAGCCGCCGGGCGAGTCAACGCGCACGACGAGAGCTTTCAGATTTTTTTCCGCAAGCGCGGTGAGGATCAGGTTCGAGATCGTGTCTCCGCCTGCGATTCCCGGGGGGGCTTCGCCATCAACAATGTTTCCTGCCACGGTGATGATGCCAATCGGCTTGCCGCCATGCGACGCAGGGTGGGCCGCGACATATTCGCTCAACGTGCTGAACTGGAAATTTCCAGCAGGGCGATCATCATCGCTTCCCGCTATCGCGGCTACCCGCATGCCGAAGGCGATGCGATCGCCGAGCCTGTCAACCAGGCCCGCTGACAGCGCGGCTTTCGACAGACTCCCCCCGGCTGCCTGCAGCCCGGCCACCGGATCGGCCACAAAGCCCGCGATCTGGGCCCTGGGGCGGGCCTTGGCGACATTGTCGCGCCAGTTGGTCCAAAGCGTTCCCGCTAGTGCCTCGTTTTCGGCCCGTGCCTCGGGCGACTGTTCGGTGCGGATATAGGGCTCAACGAAAGATTTGAACTTGCCGACGCGATAGACATGCACGTTGACGCCGAGGCGATCGATCAATCCCTTATAGTAAAGCCGTGACCCGCCGGGCCCGGCAAAAGCCACAGCACCCATTGGATCGAGCCAGACTTCGCTCGCATGGGCGGCAAGCAAATAGGCATCGTCGGAA
>JANNLW010000507.1:0-3929 GCA_031397145.1 Sphingomonadales bacterium
GTCCGGTCTTCCGCTGCAAGATAGGCACGCACAAGCAGGGGAGGGAATTCATCGTAGCGCAACTGCACACGACGTTCTCGCGCATAACTATGGACCGGGGTACCGTCGTAACCACGCACATAGGTCGGCAATGGTGGCTCATAGGTTTTGAGTCGGTCAACCGAGGGTAGGTTGCGGGCAAACAATAGCCAGATGATTAGCCAGCCAAGCATCGCCAGCCCCGCCGCATAGGCCGCAACGCGGAACCATTTGAACTGCCAGTATTCACGCCAAAGCGCGATGGCCGCGCTCGAATCGCGGCGGAGGCGGATTTTCAGGCTGGGACTTTCAGGCGTGTCTTCCATTACGGAGGAGCGTCTAGCAGTTTTGAAAAGCTTTGCCAGTAGTGGTCAGCGTGACGCAAATCGTCGGGCGAAATGGATTTCAATCGCCTTGCGAATGCCGCGTGCCAAGTTCTTTTTGCCCGTGTCCGAGGACAGACGCTCTACATCATCGATGTTGGTCAGGTAACCCACTTCCAGCAGGATCGACGCTGTATCGGGGGCCTTGAGGACCACGAAGCCAGCCATCCGGTGATAATCCGTTCGGAAGGGAACAAGGCCAGTTGCCTCGCGCTTGAGCAAATTTGCAAACGCGACCGAGGCCGTCATTGTCTCGCGTTGCGCGAGATCCAACAGGATGGATGCGATTTCGAGATTTCCGCCGCCCAGGTTCACGCCGTTGACAATGTCGGCCTTGTTCTCACGCAGCGCGAGAAGCGTTGCTTCACGGTCCGATGCCACTTCGGACAGGGTATAGATAGTCGCACCGTTTGCCTCATCGGCTGGTGCACTGTCTGCGTGGATCGAAATGAACAGGTCGGCCTTGATAGCTCGGGCCAATGCCGACCTTTCACCAAGAACCAGGAACCGATCATCTTCGCGCGTCAGGGCAACGCGCACTCGGCCCGATTTAATCAGCTCGGCCTTGATTGCCTGCGCGACAGCCAGTGTAATATCTTTCTCGCGACTGCCGGTCGCAGCCGAAACGGCCCCCGGATCGTGGCCGCCGTGCCCTGCGTCGATGACTACCAGCGGGCGCCCCGGAGTCCCATAAACCTTCGGCAACGCAAGCCGGTTGCCGGGCGGGTCGAGCGGGATCGTCAGATTGTAACGGCTGCGCGGCGGTTTTGTGCGGTGCGCAGGCTGGGGCATGTGAATTTTGTCCACACGCTTGTCCCCCAACGCATCGGCGGAGGAGAACGGGCTGAGCATAGCCAGCAGGAGGGTCGCCACAGGCATGGTTCTTCGGAGAAGGGCTTTGCCGGTCGTCTTTGTGCTGGTCAACCGGTTTCCTCGGTATTCAACTTCTGCGGGCGCACAACTATCCATATGTTGCGGTGTCGTTACAGGGGTGCTAGCACTTGCAGCCAGTCGCGAAGCAACCGCTTTGCGGCTTTTCACCGATTGCCGGGATTTCCCCGCCGATCTTTCAGGTTGACGCTGCATGAGGCATATTCTCCCGCTTCCGCACCGCATGCTCTTTTCGGGCATTGCGCGGGGCGCGGGCCTTGCCCTGACCAGACTGGTCGGGGGTGCCGCCGCAGCAGACGCACATACACAAGCACAATCCGGGGCAAAGCGACGGCACTTCTTGCTGCCGCCCCCGCCCCCTTTAATTCGCGCTGGACTGGCTGGCCTATCTGCCGCCCGCCGCGCTCGGAGATATATCAATGACAATGCGGATGCTGATCGACGCCCGCCACCGGGAAGAAACCCGGGTGGCCGTCGTCAAGGGAAACCGAATCGAGGAATTTGACTTCGAATCGGCTGAGCACAAACAGCTCAAGGGGAATATTTATCTTGCGAAAGTGACGCGCGTCGAGCCGTCGCTGCAGGCGGCGTTCGTCGATTATGGCGGTAACCGGCATGGCTTTCTTGCCTTTTCGGAAATCCATCCGGACTATTACCAGATTCCCAAGGAAGATCGCGAGGCTCTGCTGCGCGAAGAGGCAGAACATGCCGAAGAGGAAGAAAGGCTGCGCGAAGCCGAGGGCGATGATGAGCCTCTGGACGGACATCATGACGATGACGGGCGCGACGATGATCGTCCGGATGCGGATATTGAAGCCGATGAGGCCGAGGACGATGATACGCCGGGAGCCGAAACCGTCAGCGGCGAAGGCGATGAAGGCAATGGTCGTGACAGCAATGCCGCGGCAAGCGCGCTCCGCGCCAAGCGCATGGCTCTGCGCCGCCGCTACAAGATCCAGGACGTCATCCACAGGCGCCAGGTGCTGCTCGTCCAGGTGGTCAAGGAAGAACGCGGCAACAAGGGTGCGGCACTCACGACCTATCTGAGCCTTGCAGGCCGTTATTGCGTCCTCATGCCCAACACAACGCATGGCGGCGGCATCAGTCGCAAAATTTCGAACGTCGCTGATCGCAAGCGTTTGAAGACGATTATGGCCGAACTCGACCTGCCGCGGTCGATGGGTTGCATCGTCCGCACTGCGGGCCTTCAGCGGACCAAGACGGAAATCCGACGCGACTTCGATTATCTTGCGCGTGTCTGGGACGGTATTCGCGAAACGACACTGAATTCGTCAGCCCCGGCGCTGATCCACAACGACAGCGACCTGATCAAGCGGGCGATCCGCGATATCTACAACAAGGATATCGACGAAGTGATCGTCGAGGGCGAGGAAGGCTATCGCGCCGCCCGCGAATATATGAAGCTGCTCATGCCGAGCCACGCCAAGCGTGTGCAGCCCTACGCCGATGTCGTGCCGCTCTATCAGCGACATCATGTCGAGGATCAACTGAATGCGATGTATCAACCGATCGTCCAGTTGAAATCGGGCGGTTATCTCGTGATCAACCCGACCGAGGCCCTTGTATCGATCGACATCAACTCGGGGCGTTCGACCCGCGAGCACGGCATCGAGGCGACTGCGGTTGGCACCAATCTCGAGGCCGCGCAGGAAATTGCACGCCAGTTGCGCCTGCGCGACATGGCCGGGCTTGTCGTTATCGACTTTATCGACATGGAGCATGGCAACAACGTCCGGAAGGTCGAAAAGGCGATGAAGGCGGCGCTCGCCAACGATCGCGCGCGCATCCAGGTCGGTCGGATCAGCTCGTTCGGGTTGATGGAAATGAGCCGCCAGCGCTTGCGAACCGGCGTGCTCGAAGCCTCGACCCGCCAGTGTCCGCATTGTGAAGGCACCGGGCTTGTCCGTACGGCGTCTTCTGCGGCGCTTTCTGCGCTCAGGCTGCTGGAAGAAGAAGCGGCACGCGGAGCCGGCAGCCGGCTTTCGTTGCGCGCAAGCCAGGAAGCGACGATTTACGTTCTCAACCGCAAACGGTCCGAACTGGCGGAAATCGAAGCACGCTACGGCGTCTCGATCGACATTTTCCCGGATGGTGAAACCGAAGGTGCCCGCATGATGGTTGAGGCCAGCGGTCCCCCGCCTGCATTCCGTCCAAAGATCGAACCGCTCGTGATCGAAGATGATGACGATCTCGATATTGTGGACGAAATTGAAGACGAGGAGGCCGAAGCCGCCGAAACCGAAACACGAGGCCGTGACGGTCAGGATGGCGATGCCCGCCGCAAACGCTCTCGCCGTCGCCGTGGTCGTCGGGGTCGTCGTGAGGAAGGTGATGAACGGACAGAGTCTGATGGCGCATCTCCCACGGAAGAATCGGAAGACGCACAGCCGCCGCGCGATGCAGATTCCGAAGAGACTGAAGAGGAAAGCGCTGCACGCCGTCGCAGTCGCCGCGGTCGCCGCGGTGGCCGAGGCCGGCGTAGTGACCGACCCGAGGCAACCGGCGATGGCTCCGAAACGACGGACGCCAGTACGCCTGTGTCCGCAGCCGATCCGGTTGTCGCGGATATTGTTGTCGAAGACGCCAAGAAAGCGCCGCGCAGACGGCCGGGTAAGG
>JANNLW010000015.1:0-4699 GCA_031397145.1 Sphingomonadales bacterium
CGATGTCGTCGAACGACTTGTCGCGGCCTATCCCAAGGACATGATGCTGGCGCGGACTGCTGCCGACATAGAGACAGCGTTCAAGCAGAACCGGATTGCGTCGCTGATCGGTATGGAGGGTGGCCATTCGATCGGCAGTTCGCTTGCCGTGCTCCGACAGATGTACCGTGCCGGTGCGCGTTACATGACAATCACCCATTCGAAGAGTACGCCTTGGGCGGACAGCGCGACCGACGCGCCCAAGTTTGACGGGCTTGCGCCGTTCGGCGTTGCAGTCATCAAGGAAATGAACCGGCTCGGAATGCTGGTCGATCTTAGCCATGTTTCCGAAGCGACAATGATGGATGCACTCGATGTAACAGCCGCCCCGGTCATTTTCAGCCATTCGGGATCGAGGGCCATTGGTGGCCATCCGCGGGATGTGCCTGATTCGGTACTTGGGCGATTGAAGGCCAATGGCGGGATTGTGATGATGGTGTTCCTTCCCGACTTCGTGAGCGAGGAGGTTCGCCGTTGGGAGGGTGCACGTGCCGCAGAGGATGCGCGGACCAAATATATTCATCTCGGTAATCCGGGTGCGGCCGCCTCTGCATTGGCGGACTGGATTGCAGAACATCCGCGACCACGTGGCACGCTCGCCCAGGTTGCCGATCATATCGACCATATCCGTAAGCTGGCAGGCATCGACAATATCGGGGTCGGAGGGGATTTCGATGGCATGCCGACCGGTGTCGATGGCCTTGAGGATGTGTCGAAATATCCGGCGCTGTTCACGGAACTGGCTCGGCGTGGATATACTCAAGCCGATCTGGAAAAAATTGCCAGCCGCAACTTGATTCGCGTCCTGCGTGCAGCGGAAACAGTGGCAAAAACAAAGGCTGGCGAAGCGCCGTCCAACCTGCTTTTCGCCAAATAAACGCAATCTCAACGGTTTGTCGCCTCTGGAGAATCGTTCATCGCGCTGATGGTTCCGCTCGGCGTCCATCCTGATAGGGCAGGGCACAATGTTTGGGCGGGCACGGATCGCGTTAGTCGCGGGGATTATGACGGCAACGGCATGTGTCTCCTCGCAGGAAACGCCGAGCCAGATTCCCCCGCCCGTCGTATTGCCGCCCAAACCAATCGCCCGCCCCGTCCCCAAGCCGCCATTACCGGTTTCACAAAGCGCGTCACCGGTGGCGCTCAACAGGGCCATTCATGCCCTGTGGGCAGGATTTGAAGGGCGGACCGGGATCGCGATTGCGCGCGCAGATGGCAGCTGGATTGTCGAGGAGCGTGGAGACGAGTTGATGCCTCAACAAAGCGTGTCCAAGCTCTGGGTGGCACTGGCCGTCATGGATGCGATCGACAAGGGGCGGATGAATCTCAACGACCGTGTCACCCTTACGCGCGCCGACCTGACGGTGTTCAACCAACCGATCGCGGCCGCGATTGGAGACGGAAGCTTTACGACCAGCATTGCCGACCTTCTTGATCGGCAGATGCGTCGAAGCGACAATACTGCAAATGACTTCCTGATGCGAAAGCTGGGCGGGCCGCAAGCGATCCGTGCTTTCATTTCTGCGAAGGGACTCGGAGCGATCCGCTTTGGACCCGGCGAAAAGCTCCTTCAGGCAAAAACTGCCGGTCTGACATGGCGGCCGGAATATATCGACGGCGGAACATTCAGGGCCGCACGTGCCAGATTGTCTGGTGCAGCCAGAACGGCCGCAATGGATGCCTATCTGGCGGATCCTCCCGACGGTGCCGCACCCGCGGCAATTGCCCGCGCACTTCTCAGGCTTAAACGCGGCGAACTGCTTTCTCCGGAATCGACCCGATACCTGCTGCACCTGATGTCGACTTCAACAACGGGACCACAAAGGCTTCATGGCGGCGTCCCTCCGCAATGGAAATTCGCGCACAAGACCGGAACCGGACAGGATCTCAAGGGCCGAACTGCCGGCTTCAATGATGTTGCGATCCTCACGGCGCCAGATGGTACCAGTTATGCGGTTGTTGTGATGATTGCAGACACGCGCACCCCCATCCCGAGACGGTGGGAGCTGATGCAGGGAATCAGTGCGACCGTTGCGGCCTATCACGAGCAGCAACAATAGACTTTTGCCCCGGCGCGGTGAACGCGCTAGACCCCGAACAATGCCACAGAACCACCTCTATTTGATCGACGGCTCGGGTTATATCTTCCGCGCGTACCATCGGCTACCGCCATTGACCAACATTCGCGACGAACCCGTCGGTGCGGTTTACGGCTATACGACGATGCTCTGGAAGCTCGCCGATGCACTGCACAAGGCGGATGGCCCGACACATATGGCGGTCATCCTTGATGCGTCGGGCAAATCCTTCCGAAACGAGATCTATCCGCTCTACAAGGCACACCGTCCGCCTGCCCCTGAGGATCTGGTTCCCCAATTTCCAATGATCCGCGATGCCACGCGGGCGTTTTCTCTGCCTTGTATCGAAGAGATCGGGTTGGAAGCGGATGACATCATCGCCTCCTATGCCGTCGCTGCGCTCAAGGCCGGATGGCTGGTGACTGTGGTTTCAACCGACAAGGACCTGATGCAATTGATCCAGCCAGGGCTGGACATGCTCGATCCGATGAAGAGCGAACGATTGGGGCCGCAGGCCGTCGTCGAAAAATTCGGTGTTCTTCCAGAGGCGCTGGGCGAAGTTCTCGGCCTGATGGGAGACAGTGCGGACAATGTTCCCGGCGTTCCGGGAATTGGGCCGAAAACCGCGGCCAAGCTGATCCAGGAGTTCGGCACGGTTGAAGCTGTGCTGGCGGCGGCGGCGGAGATGAAGCCGTCAAAGATGCGTGAGAACCTGATCGAATTTGCCGAACAGGCACGAATGAGCCGGGTGCTCGTCACCTTGAAGGAAGATGCCCCGTTGCCTGAGCCGCTCGATGATTTCCTCCTCAAGGAGATTCCGGAGCCTCCCCTCAGGACATTCCTTGAACATCACGGCTTTGCCTCGTTGCTTAAAAAGCTTGGTGGCGAAACGACACCTCGAGCCGATCATCAGACGATGAAGATGCTGCGGCAGGAAGCAAAGCCGGCGCCCACGGCATCGGGTGCGGAATCGGAGGCCCAGAAATTCGATCGGGATCAGTACGCGTGCGTCCAGACTGTCGAGGCGCTCGATAGCTGGATTGCCGCGGCCTATACTGCCGGATCAATCGCGGTCGATACGGAAACCGATGCCCTCGATTCCATGACGGCCGGGCTGGTCGGTGTCAGCCTCGCGACCGCACCGAACCGCGCCTGTTATATTCCGTTGGCGCACGGCGGGACGGATCTGCTCTCGGAGAATCCGGTGCAAGTGCCGTTTGACCTCGCAATCGCAAAGCTCAAACCGCTGCTTGAAGACCCCTCCATTCTGAAAATCGGTCACAACGTCAAATACGATCTGAATGTCCTCGTGCGCTACGGGATCACCGTTGCACCGATCGACGACACGTTGGTGATGAGCTTTGATCTTGATGCTGGCAAACACAACCACGGGATGGACGAGCTGGCGCTTGCCCATTTCGGACATAGTTGCATCGCCTTCAAGGATGTTTGTGGTTCGGGCAAGTCTCAGCTGAGCTTTAACCAGGTCGCACTCAACGATGCGACCCGCTACGCTGCCGAGGATGCCGACGTGACTCTGCGCTTCTGGCGGTGGTTGAAGCCAAGGCTTTCTGCTGAAAAGGTGACGCGGGTCTATGAACGCGTGGATCGTCCCCTGATTCCGGTCCTGGCGCAAATGGAACGCGAGGGAATCAGGGTCGATCGCGCTGAACTCGCACGAATGTCTGCTCAATTTGCCGAAGGGATTGCGGGCTTCGAAAGCGAAATTCACATGCTTGCCGGTCAGCCCTTCACTGTCGGCAGCCCGAAGCAGCTTGGAGAGATACTGTTCGGCAAGATGGGCCTTAAAGGCGGGCGCAAGGGCAAGTCGGGTGATTATTCAACGGATGTGACCGTACTCGAGAAGCTCGCTGGCGAAGGCGTCGAGATCGCGGGCAAGGTGCTCGAATGGCGGCAATTGTCCAAGCTCAAATCGACCTATACGGATTCATTGCAGGAACAGGTCAATCCGAAGACCGGGCGCGTCCACACCAGCTACTCGATCTCGGGAGCGCAGACCGGGCGCCTGTCTTCGAACGATCCGAACCTCCAGAACATCCCGATCCGTACCGAAGTTGGCCGGCGCATCCGCGAAGCGTTCGTGGCGGAGCCCGGTAATGTCCTGCTCTCGGCAGACTATAGCCAGATCGAATTGCGGCTGGCTGCGCATATGGCAAATGTCCCTGCGCTCAAGGAAGCGTTCGCCAAGGGAGAGGACATCCACGCGCTGACTGCGATGGAGTTGTTCGGAGAGGTCAATCGTGACACGCGCGGGCGCGCCAAGACGATCAACTTCTCGCTGCTTTATGGAATCTCGCGCTGGGGATTGGCCGGGCGGCTCGGAATTTCCGCCGATGAAGCCCAGGCCATGATCGACCGCTATTTCGAGCGATTTCCCGGCATCAACCAATATATCAGCCAGACGCTCCAGAAGGCGCGGGAAACTGGCTATACCGAAACGCCGATCGGCCGGAAGACGCACTTCACCAGAATCACGTCTCAAAACCAGACCGAACGGGCCGGATCCGAACGCGCTTCCCCTCAACGACGAAGCGCGCGTTGACGGCGCGGGCGCGCCACGG
>JANNLW010000026.1:0-3326 GCA_031397145.1 Sphingomonadales bacterium
GCTTAGACTTCCAAAAACTCCCGATGTGGAAGAAGCTCTGCTGCACTATCTTCAGAGAAATCAAGGTGAGGGCCGATCTAGCGAGGTTTATGGTCCGCTGGGTGATCTTTTCGGTCTGTCGCCCGCCGAGCAAAACACACCTATGCCATTTCAGAATGAACGGCATTGGGATAACCGAGTTCGGACAGCTCGTAAGCATTTGGTTGAGCGTGGCTTGTTGGACAACAGGGTCCATGGACTTTGGAAGCTGACGCCCATGGGGCGTGATTCGGCAACAGCATCTGCTAGTGAATTCAAAACCCGTGAGCGAGAAATTGTTAGGGAAGGCGGGCAATCCTCGACGCGCCCGCCTCAGGCTGGAATGTTCAAAAAAATCCTGATCGCCAACCGGGGCGAAATCGCTTGCCGGATCATGCGTACGGCGAGGAAAATGGGGATCGCAACCGTTGCGGTCTATTCGGACGCCGATGCCCGCAGTCCGTTTGTGCTGATGGCGGATGAGGCGGTGCATATCGGGCCGTCGCCTGCTGCGCAGTCCTATCTGCTGGCGGACAAGATCATCGAGGCGTGCAAGCAAACCGGCGCTGAGGCTGTCCATCCCGGCTATGGATTCCTCTCCGAGCGCACCAGCTTTGCACAAGCGCTCGCCGACAATGACATTGCCTTTATCGGTCCGCCGGTTGGCGCAATTGCGGCAATGGGAGACAAGATCGAGTCCAAAAAACTCGCGCTGAAGGCGGGGGTCAATGTCGTGCCGGGTTTCGTCGGTGAGATTGACGATACCGAACATGCGGTGCGGATTGCGGCCGAGATCGGCTATCCAGTGATGATGAAGGCCAGCGCGGGCGGCGGCGGCAAAGGGATGCGGCTGGCTTACTCCGAAGCCGATGTTCGTGAAGGCTTTGAGGCGACCAAGCGCGAAGGGCTGAACTCATTCGGGGACGATCGCGTGTTCATCGAAAAGTTCATTCTCAACCCGCGCCACATCGAGATTCAGATACTCGGCGATAAACATGGCAATATTCTGTACCTGAACGAACGCGAATGCTCGATCCAGCGTCGCCACCAGAAGGTCGTCGAGGAAGCGCCATCGCCCTTCGTCACGCCAAAGATGCGCAAGGCAATGGGTGAACAATGCGTCGCGCTCGCCCGCGCGGTGGACTATTTCAGCGCGGGCACGGTCGAACTGATCGTATCGGGCGCGGACCCGACGGGCGAGAGTTTCTACTTCCTCGAAATGAACACGCGTCTCCAGGTTGAGCATCCTGTGACGGAATGCATCACTGGCATCGATCTCGTCGAGCAGATGATCCGCGTGGCCTATGGCGAAAAGCTACCCTTCACGCAGGACGAAGTGCAACTGAATGGCTGGGCCGTCGAAAACCGAGTCTATGCTGAAGACCCGTATCGCGGGTTCCTGCCCTCGACCGGGCGGCTGGTGCGTTACAATCCTCCTGCGGCCGAAAATGGCGTGCGCGTTGACGACGGTGTCGCTGAAGGCGGCGAAGTATCGATTTTTTACGATCCGATGATTGCGAAGCTCGTCACCTATGGTGAGACTCGCGAAGAGGCGATCGACAGGCAAATCCTCGCGCTTGATCAGTTCGAACTCCAGGGCGTCGGACACAATATCGATTTCCTCTCGGCGATCATGCAGCATGAGCGATTCCGGTCGGGAAATTTGACCACGGGGTTTATCGCCGAAGAGTATCCGGACGGGTTCCGTGGCGCGCCAGCATCGCCCGAACTCTTGCGCGCGCTGTCTGCCATAGCTGCCTTTGCCGCGACTGCAGAGGCGGATCGTGCTCGAAGGGTGGATGGACAACTTGGCAAGCGGCTTGCGCCGCCTTCGGCGTGGCAGGTTGTGATCGGAGGGGTCGCTCACGATGTTGTGCTGGCCGAAGACGAAGTCACGGTTGATGGCGAACCCTTGGATCTCGCGATGGAATACACGCCGGGCGATCGCCTGATCGATGCCGAAATTGGTGATGCTCCGCTCGCGGTCAAAATCGCGAAATCGCGAATAGGCTTCACGCTGACGACGCGCGGCGCGAGTCACAAGGTTCGCGTATTACCCGCATATATCGCGCCGCTGGCAGCGCACATGATCGAGAAAATCCCGCCGGATCTTTCAAGGTACCTTCTGTGCCCAATGCCCGGCCTGCTGGTGGCGCTGCACGTGGGCGAAGGGGACAAGGTCGAGGCCGGGCAACCGCTTGCCGTGGTCGAAGCGATGAAGATGGAAAACATCCTGCGCGCCGAAAAGGCCGGAGTGGTCAAATCGGTGAACGCGTCCAGCGGTGACAGCCTTGCAGTCGACGCAATAATCCTCGAAATGGAGTAAAGCCGCAAACGGCGAAACCCAAGGGGAGGTATTATCATGGCATTGCCTATTACCGCTATCACGGCCGCTATCTGCGCTCTGATGCTGCTGATTACCGCGATTGACACTGTGCGCCAGCGAATTCGCGCGAAGGTGCCATTCGGCGATGGAGGCGACGCAAAGCTGACCAGCGCGAGCCGTAGCCACGGCAATCTTGCCGAGCACGCGCCGATCGCCATTATCCTGATCGGGTTGCTCGAACCGCATGCGAACCATATTGCCTTGAGCGCTGTCGCCGGAGCCTTCCTCCTGGCGCGGGTTGCGCACATTTTCGGCCTTTATGCACCAGCCAGCACGAACCCGCCCGTTCCCCGCCAAATTGGCGTTGTCGGCACGTGGCTGACACTGGCAATCCTTATCGTCTGGACGCTTTACACGGTTTTGACCCTGAACGGATAGGATCAACGACAATAGCTTGAGGATCAGCTTTCGATCAGCGCGACAGCCCGAATCCATCCCGCACTGGCGCGGGCGATCTTCACGGGAAAGCAGGACAGGGTGAATCCCGTTGCGGGCAGCGTGGCCAGGTTCGCCAGTTTTTCGATCTGGTAATAAGGATGGATGCGCCCTGCCTTGTGGCCTTCCCAGATGATCGACGGATCGCGGGTTTCGGCCCATTTTTTGGCGGTGTGACTGAACGGAGCGTCCCAGCTCCAGGCATCGGTGCCGACCACTTCGACGCCGCGTTCCGTCAGCCACAGCGTTGCCTCGGCACCCAGGCCCACGCCCTGATCGGTGAAGTTATCCGTGCCATAGACCGCGCCCGACTGGATCAACACAATGTCGAGCGGCTGGAGCGCGTAGCCGATCCGGGCCAGCTCCGCCTCGACCTGTGCCGCGCTGACCACAGTGCCATCGGGCAGGTGAGAGAAATCGAGTTTCACTGCGGGCCGCAGGAATCGGTCGAGCGGGGCCTCATCAATCGTCGGCGCGGCCCTCGCGC
>JANNLW010000046.1:0-7983 GCA_031397145.1 Sphingomonadales bacterium
CGCGCGGCCCTTGCCTGTGTTGGAAGCCGGTCCCGCCATCACCGACGCGGCCATTTTTCGCGCGATTGAAGCGCTCCGCAATCACCAGCCGCTCAATCTTGCAACCGGCGGCGCGCATGCCGCAGCCTTTTGCGATGCAAAGGGAACGATCCTCCTTACGCGCGAGGACGTCGGGCGGCATTGCGCGCTCGACAAGCTGATCGGCGCGCTTGCCCGCGACGACATGACGGCACAATCCGGCTTTTTCCTTCTCTCATCGCGCTGCAGCTATGAACTCGTCGAAAAGACGGTGATCGCCGGGTGCCCGGCGCTGGTGACGATATCGACGGCGACAAGCCTGGCCGTCGAGCGCGCGAGGGTAGCGGGGCTGCAACTGGTAGCGCTTGCACGCCCAGACTCCGCGCTCTCGCTCACCCAATAATCCGGCACAAACAAAAACCCCGGCATGTCGCCATGCCGGGGCCCCTGTTAGTGTGTCTGGTCAGGCGATCAGAACTTGAAGCCTGCCGTGATGCCGTAGCGACGTGGCTCCAGCGTGAAGATGTTCGTAAACAGGCCGGACGACTGATCGGTCACATACAGACCCGTTGTTGCGCTGTTATCAAACACGTTCTGAATCCACGCGCGGGCAAACCACCTGTCGTCATTGCCATTGAGCTGGATCTGGGCGTTCACCTGTGAATAGCCTTGTACCTTGTTCACATTGCCATTGAAGATGTTGCCGTAGCTGTCACCCGTATAGGTCAAGTCGGCGCGGGGAACGATTGACATCCCGTTGCTCAACTCGGCCGTATATTGCGCACCGATCGAGAATTTGTAGCTCGGTGCCTGCGGCAGCTTGTTGCCCTTGATGTTCACCGGAACGCCCGCATTGTTCACCGTAAAGGGAAGCGCACCTGTTGGTGTCGCAAAGAGTGCGCGAAGCCCGGCTGACGGAGCGGCAATCGCGCCGGCAACCACTGAACAGATGCCGAAGGCGCCGGTTCCTGCAATACCGCCGTCCGACGGGAAAGCCACCGGAGCTTGCAAGCCGAGACCGCCGTTGATCGCTCCCACGAGCGTATTGGTGCCGACAGCATTGCCTGCTGTAGTTGGCGTTACGGCGCAGTTTGAGCCGTTGGTGATGTCCTTGATAATCACCGCATCGGAGCGCCCACCGGAAGGATCGCGCGGATTGCCGAGGAATTTGTCCTGGCTCACCTTGGTGTGGAGATAGCTGGCACCAATGTTGAACAGCCATTCGCGACTGGGCTTGATGATCGCTTCGGCTTCGAGTCCGTAAATATCGGCATCGACATTGTCGTTGACCGAGGTTCGGGCAACGATGCGGCTCAACTGGAGCGCCTTGTACTGATAGTAGAAAGCCGTCAGGTTGAAGCGCATCGCGCCGCCCGCAAACGTGTTCTTCGAACCTATTTCGAACGCGTTCACGAACTCAGGCTCAAAACTGTCGGAAACCAGGAATACCGGCTGGACAGGTGGATTGATGCCGCCTGATTTGTACCCTCGCGAATAGGACGCATAGAGCAGGTGGTTCGGATCGATCTGGAAATCCAGAACAGCTCGACCAGTCAATTCACTGAATGTAACCGCACGCTCCTGCGTCAATTCACACCCGCTTAGGTTGGCCGGAGTAAGAGTCCCTGAAGTGGTCGTCGACGTGATCACGCATGGTGTTTTCGAATCCGCATCAAATGGTTGCAAATACGAGGACACCGGAGCCCCGGTGACAGCATAGCCATACCGGAAGGGTGAGGAAAATACGACTGTCGAACCAAAACGCGACAAATAGCTTGCCAAGTTCGAGAAGGCGGAAAGATCCTTCTTGTCATGATTGTACCGAATTCCGCCCGTGAGTTTCAGCCTGTCGGTGAAATCAATATAGGCTTCACCAAAAATTCCGTAGGATTTCAGGTTGAAACTTGGCGTCTGGTTCCGGAAGTACGGCGTGCCCAAGAAACCCGCAGGCGGCGGTACTGCGCCGGGTATGGCTGCAAGTCCCTGACGGCCAAGGGCATTGAAGGTGCCCAACAGTCCGGTCAGGTAATCGATGCCGAACGAGTTGACGTAATAGTTGTTGTCCCGCGCCTTGGCATCAACATAAATACCCCCGAGCAGGAAGTTGAATTTCCCGTCAAAATCGCTCGAGAAAATACCTTCGATTGACCAGTCTTTCGATTTGACGTTCGACCGATCGAAATCCTGCGGCGTTGCGGAGCAGATGCTGTTTCCGGCATAGGCGCCAGGATTGGGATCATCCGTATCGGACGTACAAAGCGGGCCGCCAGCACCACTTGGGATCACAGCCGCGGCAATGGGAGCAAAGAACGAGGCCGGGAGGCCGGGAACAAGGCCAGCAGCAGCAGCCTGAAGCGTTCCCAAGCCTGCTGCGTAGATCGAGCGATCCTGCACGGACTGGTTATAATCCTGGCGCGAGTCGACCTCCGATTTGTGATAGAAACCCGTCAACTGGAGCTTCATCGAGCCAAATTCCTGCTCCAGCCTGGCTTGATATTGCTGCTCACTGGTAAAATATTCGGGAGTAAAGTCTGTACGCACCTGGCGAACATTCGCCGGATTGACGAAATTGGCATAGGAATCTG
The DNA here is from genome assembly GCA_031397145.1 of Sphingomonadales bacterium. GTDB lineage: Bacteria > Pseudomonadota > Alphaproteobacteria > Sphingomonadales > Sphingomonadaceae > Aquisediminimonas. Next base: position 2,604 of record JANNLW010000046.1, read on the forward strand.
GTCCGTAAAGGCTCCCAAGACCAAAAACATTCGGAATGCCGTTGACGGCAAGGAATTCGCGAGACGTGAGAACCCCGACAAACGTCGAGTTTGCATTGAGAGTTCCAAAATCGCGGCGGTTGTTGAGGCAGCCAAGCACACCGGTGGGGTCGCGTTGGCATTGTTGCTTCTGGATGCGTGCGCGACTGTCCTTCTCGCGGAAATAATAACCCATCAGGTCGACCGTCGTCGTGTCGCTCGGTTGCCAGCGGATCGACCCGCGAACCGCATACATGTCGCGATCGTCTATGTCCGTATTGTTGAACACGTTCTTGGTATAGCCATCGCGCTTTTGATAGAAACCAGCCAGGCGGACGCCGATCGTGTCGCCAATTGGCAAGTTGAGCATGCCCTTGACCTTGTAGGCATTGTAGTTTCCATATTCCGCTTCGCCCGCCGCCTTGAAACCTGACAGGTCTGGTTTGGCGGTCAGGAAGTTCACCACGCCCGATGTCGCGTTGCGACCGAACAATGTGCCCTGGGGACCGCGAAGAACTTCAACGCGTTCCAGATCGAAATACTCGGTTTCGAACAAGCGTGTCGCAAGAAGTGGCGTGCCGTTCACATGGATCGCTGTCGCCGAATCGCATGACGTGCCGACGCAAAGATCGCCGATGCCGCGAATTGTGAAGCTCGAACCCGTGAAGTTGCCCTTTGAAAAGACAACGTTGGGGAGCGTCAATTGAAGATCGCTCGCATTCTTGATCTGCTGCTTATCCAGTGCTTCAGCGGTAAACGCCGACACCGCGATTGGAACACTTTGCAGGCTTTCCGATTGGCGCTGGGCGGTTACGACGATATCGCCAATGCCTTCATCGGCGGTAGTTTCGTCCGCCTGCGGTGCGGTCTGTGCAAAGGCAGGGTTTGCGGCCATCAAAACCATTGCGGTCGCGCCAAGCAGTTGAAGCTTTTTCATTTGTCCATCTCCCACGTTTTTTTGCCGTTTTGAAAAGCAATGCGATGCTTTTTGCATCTATCCTGGCCTGTTTGCGTGTAGTTTACGCACACGTCAATGCCTGAATCGTCGAAAAAATGGCGGATTTCAAAGCGTTTCACTTTGATACTGATCAAAATGCGAGCATAACGTAGCGTCACGGCGGGGCATAGGCGCAATTGTTGCCTATTTGCATCATGCTTTGACGAAATAAAGTGGCAGATTTGGCGTGACGCGCCTATCTATCGATCATGGCAGACGCTGATCATCACCCTACACTTGAGGCGGACAAGATTCCGGTTCCCATCGAGGTTGCGGACGCAATCCGCACGCTCATCCGCTGGACGGGCGAGGATCCGGAACGCGAGGGACTTTTGGACACGCCAAAGCGCGTGGCGCGTGCCTGGAAAGAATATTGCCGGGGATATGCAGAGGATCCATCCCTCCACCTTTCGCGCACCTTTCAGGAGGTGGGGGGCTATGATGAACTCGTGCTCCTGAAGGACATTCCGTTCCAGTCGCATTGCGAACATCATATGGCCCCGATCGTCGGCAAGGCATCGATTGCCTATATGCCGAAGGATCGCGTGGTTGGCATATCGAAGCTGGCGCGTGTGCTTCACGGTTTTGCGGCGCGCTTGCAGGTGCAGGAACGCCTGACCGCGGAGGTTGCCCAGTGCATTTGGGAAAATCTGAATCCGCATGGCGTTGCCGTCGTGATCGAAGCGACACATGGCTGCATGACGGGCAGGGGCGTCCGCACCCCCGGTGTCGCGATGACGACCTCGCGCCTGCTCGGCTGCTTCCTGGATGATCACCGCAGCCGCAAGGAAGTCCTCAGCCTGATGGGCTACTAGAGCGAGGGCCTGACCTGCCAATTCGCAAGTCAGGCCGGAGTGCCACGGGTCAGAATTTGGTGCGCACCGTCACGCCATAAGTCCGCGGTTCCTGCAGGAAAGCGCCGCGCGCCACCGCCGCACCGCCAGCAGCAAACGGGCCAGGAAGACTTCCGACGCCACGCAAGGGCACGTTGAACGTGACATTGCGGGTCTGCACATCAAATATGTTGTTGCCAAAGATCTCGATCCGCCAAAGCCCGTTTTGAGGGCCAACGCCCGCGCGCAAATTGACCTTCGCATTGCCCTTCTGGATATCGAACGGATTGGGGACCGTGCCGCCAGGAACCGACTTTGGATCGGGCGATGCACTTCCTGCTGCAAGCACGAGCACATCCTGTGTCGAGGTCCGGCGCTTCGTTTCATACCGCACCGATCCGTTCAGGCTGATTTCGAGATTGTTGCTAACCTCCTTGTTGTAATCAAACCCGGCGATGCCGACGAATTTAGGCGCATTGGTCAATTGCGCACCGCACAATGTCCTCACCGTCTGGAATGCAACGGTCAGCGGCAAACCGGATGCGCAGTTTTTGGGGTAACGCGCGTCGGTGTAAGTCAGGCCTGTATTGATGCTGAGGTTTTTGGAGGGGCGGAAAACCGTCTCAAGTTCGGCGCCTGTGCTTTTCGCCTTTGGCACGTTGAAGGTCACAAACTGGACGCCGGTAAACTCCAGAACCTGAAAATCCTTCAAGTCTTGCTGGAATATCGCCAAATTCGCAGTCAGCAAATTGCCGAAGAGCTTTGACTTCAGCCCAACCTCATAGGCATCAACCTTTTCCGATTTGAACTGCGGGCTGGCACCTCCGGCGGCGGCAGTCGGATCAAGGTTGAAGCCCCCGGACTTATATCCGTGCGTAAAGCTGGCGTAGGTGTTGATGTTTTCGGTTGGTTTGAACGTCAGCTTTCCGGTGTAAATCAGCTCGTTGTCCTTGAACACCTGGTTGAAGGGAAAAGGCGTCGGCAAGGCGGGTGTTCCGGCTCCCGGAAAATTTGCCTGAGTGGAAAACGGGAAGCAGGTCAGAGCCACAGCGAGCGGTTTCAGCGGTGCAAGGCCGGCCAGCGGACCGCTCAGGGGATTTGCCAAAACGGCGGCGCAAGCAGGCGAATTTGCAGCGAGCTGCCGGAACGCCCCGCGTTTGCGGTCGTCCGAATAGCGTGCGCCGAAGTTCACAGCAAACTGATCGGTAATGTCGAATGTGTTGTTGGTGAAGATCGAATAGTTTCGCGCATCCTGCGTGAACCTGTTGCTGGCGAAATTGCCTGCGGCACTTACTCCGCTGGCAAAGATGTTCTGCGCCGGATTCGGCCCGGGCGCACCAAGCGAACTCAGCGCGGTGCTGACATAGGCCTGATAGTCCGTGCCGAGCGTCAGAGATCCCTGTTCGCGGATTTTCTCGTCCGAATAATAACCGCCAACCAGATAATGCAATTTGTCCCCAAGCGTGTCCCCGGCGATCCGGAGCTCGTTGGTAAACGTCTTGATCCGCCCAACGGAATGCAGGGAATTTGCGGTCGAGGCAGAAGTGTTGTCCGATGTCGAGAACACGTTCAGGCTGACAAAGTCACTTTCCTGGCTCGATTCAGCCTTAAAGTTCCGATAGCCGACAATATAGGTCAGTTGCGGGCCGCCCAGATCCCAATCGATCTGGCCCGACACTCCATATTGCTCGATCTTGTCACGAAATTCGCGATTGTTGCTTGTACGGCGCTTTTTGATCGCAGTGGGTCCGGAGATTGAGACGCCACCGTTGGCCGGAAGCCCGTTGGCAGCGAACAGGCCGCCTGCGACGTAGCTTGAGTCTCGAACTATGACGGCATCACAACATTTTTCGTCCGAATTTGAGTAATCAGCAATAATCCTGACGCTGAAATCGGCGCTGGGCTCAAAATAGGCCTGGCCGCGGATCAGGTATCGATCCTTGTCGTTGCTTTCACCTCCGGCTGCATTTCTGACGAATCTGTCCGCGTTGCGATACGCCGCTGAGAGGCGGACGCCGAATACACCGGGTATAACGGGGGCAGAAAAACCGGCTTGTGTATTGAACAGATCGAAGTTTCCATAGGTGGCGTTGGCAAAGCCTTCAAACTCGTTCAGATTTGGCTTTGCGGTCCGGATGCTCACAGCGCCCGCCGATGTGTTGCGCCCAAAGAGGGTGCCCTGCGGTCCGCGCAACAGTTCGACCTGCTGGACGTCAAGCAGATCGCCCAGCGCGATCCCCGGCCTGCTTAGGTAAACGCCATCAAGAAAGATGCCGACCGCACTTTCAAGCCCACTATTGTTCCCGGTCGTCCCGACACCCCTGACTCGTAACGTCGTTCCGCCGCTTTCGGTCTGCGAACTGTTGACGTTGAAGCTGGCAGAAACCTGGTCGAGGTTCTTCAGGTCCTTGACGCCAGACCGATCAAGCGTTTCGGCACTGTAAGCAGAAACCGCGATCGGAATGTTTTGCAGATTCTCGTTGCGCAGCGTCGCCGTAACAAAAATTTCGCCAGCTTGGTCGTCCAGGGCAGCAGCATCATCCGCCGCTGGAGTCGCCGTTTGTGCATAGGCCGGGTTTGCGATCAGCAGGGCCAATACCGTCGCGTCAAACAATTCAGGCTTTCTCATTCTTCCATCTCCCGAGGTGCCGCCGGCTTTGCCGGCTGTGCGTTTGCATCTGTATCGGGAGTTTGCGTGTATTTTAGATAGGCGTCAATGCCTGAAAATAAAATAAAATCTTATTTTAGAATAACTTAAATGTTATTCTGGGCATAATGTCTCATAACTATCTACTTGGCGGAGCAAGCGACTGCTCCATTTTGTCGCGCACCTGCGCTGGGAACATGTGTTCGGTAATGGAGTCCGCGATGTCGGCTCAGTCAGTGGGCGAAAAATAGTGCGACAACACCGAATTCGGGAGCGAATTAGTGCCCCATTGCGTCTGTCGTATTGCCCGCCTGCTGTCCGGTCCCTGGCCGCGGTGGCTTGAGCAGCAGGACGACGGGGAGCGCGCAGATCAGGATGAACATGATCAGCTTGAAATCGTTGAGGTAGGCAATCATCAACGACTGACGGTTCACTTCGGCGTTGACCATGGCCATCGCTGCCTGACCCGCCACGCCGAATCGGTCTGCGGTGCCCGGATCTACCGATGACATGCTTGTCGCCGTGATATGGGCGGCGAGATCTTCATGGCTGGTCTGAACGCCGGCACCGAGTACTGCCGTCGTAATCGAAATGCCGACGCTGCCGCCAAGGCTTCGAAACAGGTTGATCAGGCTTGAGCCTTCTGTTCGATATTTTGTCTCAAGGGTAGAAAAGGCCAACGCATTTGCCGGAACGAAGCACAGCCCCATGCCAAATCCCTGCACTATTCCCGATATGACAATCGGGTGCCAATCCATGACCAATGACCATTGTGTCATCTGCCACATCGATGCAGCTGCGATCGTCAAGCCGGTCATGATGAGATAGCGAGGATCAATTCGGCTCGCCAATTGACTGGCAATAAACATGCTGGTGACGATGCCG
>JANNLW010000047.1:0-8830 GCA_031397145.1 Sphingomonadales bacterium
GGATGTCGCTTAAACCTAAATGGTCTTCTTGAATATTGGTAATAATTCCAATATCACAACGGCTAAATCCTAACCCAGAACGAAGAATCCCACCACGAGCGGTTTCTAGAACTGCAAATTCAACAGTTGGATCTTTTAATATGTATTCAGCAGAAACACGCAACAACCTTGAAAGGGAACGGCCTTGGCTTTTTCCGGATTCAGGACATCCAGGGGGTCGGCCAAGGCCGCTGGGCCGGGCGCAGTTCCTCATAGGTTTTGGCGAGGCGCAACACACCCAGATCGTCGAAGCGGCGTCCAATGACCTGCAGGCCTATCGGCAATCCTTCGTTTGTATAGCCGCAGTTGATCGAGGCCGCCGGTTGCTCGGTCATGTTATAGGCAACGGTAAAGCCGATATGTTCGAAGGGCCGCGCCGGATCATGGAGCGGGCTGGCAAGCTCAGCGGCGAAGGCGGGCATTGGCGCTGTCGGGGAGAGCATGAAGTCAAAGCCCTGCATCGCGCGAATTCCGGATTCCTGCATCCGGATGATCTGATCAAAACCGCGGTAAACGCTCAGGCCATCATAGCCCCGCGCCGCTTCAACCCATTGGCGGATATAAGGGAGGATCAAGGCATAGCGCTCAGGCGATAGGGTGTGTGTCTCGTCAAGAAAACGGGTTCGCCAGAAGCGATCGAGGCCATCGAGCATCGAAGGCGTCAGAAAGGGCTTTGCCGGAATGATGTGCGCACCCGCAGCCTCGAACGCCTGCGCCGCCGAGGATACCGCCGAAGCGATTTCGGGTTCGACGGGCGTGCCGCAGCCCGCCTCCATCAACAGGCCGATGCGCAGGCCCTTTACGTTGATGGCGAGATCCGACCAGTCAATGTCTGCAGGCGGCAGGCTCATATAGTCCCGATCGTCAGGCCGGGAGATCGCCGCCATCATCAAGGCCGCATCGTCGACCGCGCGCGTCATGGGGCCGGCAACGCGTCCGATATAGGGTGGATCAATCGGTACCCGGCCGAAGCTGGGTTTGAGCGCGAAGATTCCGCACCAGCCAGCCGGAAGGCGGACCGATCCTCCAATGTCAGTGCCGAGGTGGAACGGGCCATAACCGGCAACGGCAGCCGCTGCAGCGCCAGCGCTGGACCCGCCCGGCGTCTTCGACAGGTCCCAGGGGTTTCGGGCGAGCCGGTGAAAGCTCGATAGCCCGGATGAAAGCATGCCGAAATCAGGATTGGTTGTTTTTCCAAACACGATCGCCCCGGCCTCACGCAGCCGGGCAACGGGCGGCGCGTCGTGCAGTTGCGGGGTCATGTCGCCAGCCGCTGTGCCAAGCGGTTTCGCGACGCCTGCGGTTGCGATCATTTCCTTGACGCTCAGGGGCACGCCATCGAGCGGTCCTTTCGGCGCACGGGCATACCATCGCTGTTCCGAAAGGCGGGCTTCGGACAGGGCTTTTTCCGCATCGACGGCCCATGTTGCCGCCAAAAGTGTGTCGGCATCCTCGATCCGGGCAATGACCGATTCCATGACCTCCACAGGAGAAAGGTCCCCGGTCTTGAAGGCCGCGATCATTGCGCAGGCAGTCAGGTCGCAAAGCTCGGTCATGGCGTTCCAGGGTGTGAGAGTGGGCGAAGACTTCGCGAGAAAGCGCTTGCCTGTAAAGGGAAAATCGCTTGGTCGCAGATTTCACGCTCGTCTGTGCACGGAATTTTGGGCACGGGCGTCAAGTCTGCGGTAAAACCAGTCAATTATACCTGAACAATGATCGCCGGGAATAGGAAGCTAGCGCAGAAGCGCCAGGATAACTGCAACCGCGCCCCAGCTAAGCAATGCGCCTCCGCCGATGATCGCCAAGCGGAGCCAGCCTGGAAAACGTTGATGGCTTTGTTCGGACGACCAAGGTTCCGGGTTGTGGCTGGCACCTGAATCAGGCGAATCATCACCGACACTAGAAGCCATTCCAACGAGCGAAGAGGGCTGCGCCACCGACGAACGATAGGACAGTTTCGGATTTCCGGGTGTCATCACTGCACGCTGGGTCATCACTCAATCCTTTCTCCGCCGCTCATCCCGAAAGAACGGAACGCCCTTCCCAGGATTAAGCCTTTGCGAAAAAATTAAGGCTTAACGCCGGGATAACCGACGCCCCCAATTGTGCATATGGCCAGCCGCTTGTCAACAAAGTCCTTGAGCGCGAGCAAATAAATGGTGCAATGCAACATATAGAATATCGGGAGAAAAATGCCAAATTCGGCGCTGATGTCGATCAGCTCGATCGTCGCGCCAACAGCAGGACTCAGCCAAAAATGAGGGTATAAATCGTGTTTACCCAACTTAAAATAGACAAAATAAAAAGATTAAAAGACAGATAGTTAAAGATAATTCAACTATATCTGTTCGTTATCATTTGTCGTGATCTGGCAGGTCATTCGCAGCCTTTATCGAGATCAAGGCGCGTCTTGTTTCCAGAAATGATTCTTTGTGGTGATCATCGCTTGAGTTCGCATTTGCAGCATGATAGTGCTTGCGCCGAGGCCACAATACGGGATTGCCAATGCTCTACCTCGATTCCGTAGGCGCGCGCTCATCGCACGCTGAAATTGCTCCTGAACACTATCGATCTTCATTGGATTTTGCGATCCGCGCGATGGATATTCTGATCGCGGTTTGCGCGTTGGTGGTGCTTGGCCCTTTTCTTATCCTCGTCGCCGGTTCCATTTGTTTGACGGATGGCGGGTCACCTATCTTCGCGCATCAGCGGGTAGGGCGCGCAGGACGGGCCTTCGGATGCCTGAAGTTCAGAACCATGGTTTTGGGCTCGCAACACAAACTGGAAGAGTTGCTTGCACGTGATCCTGTCGCCCGTGCCGAATGGGAACGTGACCACAAGTTGCGTAACGATCCGCGCGTGACCATGCTTGGCCGGTTCTACCGAAAGGCCAGCATCGATGAACTGCCCCAGCTGATCAACGTGTTGAGGGGTGAAATGTCGATTGTCGGACCGCGCCCGATCGTCAATGAAGAGCGGGCGCGGTACGGACGCCATTTTGCGGCCTATTGTTCAGTGACGCCCGGCATAACCGGAATCTGGCAGGTGTGCGGGCGCAACGATGTTTCCTATCGCAGGAGGATCGCTTGTGACGTGCTCTATGCGCGCACACGTTCCTTACGCCGCAACATCAGCATTATCGCCATGACTGTTCCCGCCGTGCTCAGGAGCGAGGGGAGCTATTGAGGCGTTTGCCTTACGGCGTTCATCTTCATCCAATCGAGCATTTTGCGGCCGATCCGGGCTGCATCGAAATTCCCGGTTTCGGCGCTTGCGGTTCGTCGCCAGCCAGCGAGTTGCCCCGGAGCATCGAGAATTCCTGCAAGGGCGGTGCGCCAGCCCTCTACAGTCGTGTCGGTCACGAGGCGGCCATTGTGTCCGTCGCGCACAAGTTCGGGGATGCCGCCGCGCGCGCTTCCCATAACCGGCAAGCCAAGTCCCATTGCCTGAATGACAACGCCAGGCGAGTTTTCTGCCCAGATCGACGGGATGCACAGCAAGTCGCTCTTCATCATCCGGTCGGCAAGTTCGGCGTGCGAAATGAAGCCGAGAAAGTTGCACCAGGGTGCCTGTTCGAAGCGGGCCCGCAGTTCTGCTTCCTGTTGGCCCTGACCCGCCAGCGCCAGTGTGATGCGTCGGGTGCCCGCCAGCGCTTCAACCGCCTCCAGGAGGATGTCGATCCCTTTGGTATTATGGATCCGGCCCGCATAAAGCAGGCGCAACGTATCGCTTTCGGTGCGCGCGACCTTTGGCTTCGGATAGGTGTTCGGGTTGAGGATAACGTTGCTGGGGTAGTCCTTTACGGGAAAGTAGCGCGCAAGCGTTTCAAGATTGGCCCGAGATGGCGACACAAAGGAGATGCTCGCCTGCTTTCGGATCAGGTGAAGCTTGTATCGGGTGGATGCCTTGCAGGGCAGGCACTGCGATCCGCAATCCTTGCCATTTTTGAACATGCTCATCCGGATGCAGGCAAGGCCGAGGTCGGGCAAGACGTAATTGACCGGAATTCGGCGCTTCGAGATTTCCTTGAGAAGCGGATAGCCAAGGCCCTGAAGGAGGTGGATATTGACAAGATCAGGGGCGAATTCATCAAGGATATGACCGAATTTTCTCCTGAGCGACGGATCGAAATGATCCTGCAAATGCCATATCGGCTTTTTCAGCGGCGACGCCTCATAGAAGCGAAAGACCGGATAGATATGTGGCGTTTTCAACCGGACGATCCGAATATTTGATGCGGTCGTTTCCTCGCCTTCATCCTCGTCACGGTCGCAAGCGCGCACGACCATGACGTCATGGCCATCATCCACAAGCAGTTCTGAGAGGTTTCGGGCTGAAACCTCCGCGCCGCCGAGCATCTTTGGCGGGTAGAGCGAGGAAATCTGGAGGACGCGCATCAAATCATCGCCTGCCCGGAAAGCGCCTCCGCCTCCATCCGTCGCCAGCTGCCGATGCGCAGCAGAAGGAGGATCATAGCCGATACCAGGGCTGCAACGGCTGCGCCAAGAATGCCCATGACCGGAATGGCGACGAGACATCCGGTAACGGTCAGGACAAGGCCTACCATGTTGAACAAAGCGTAGTGCATGTCCTTTTCTGCGGCGGCGAGTGCTGTGCTCATGAAATCGGACAGCATCTTCACACCGTAAGCGGCAAGCAGGACAGGGACGACGCCGAACGCGGCAATGATTTCTGCCTTTCCCGATACCAATGCCGCTGCATAAGTTGCAGGAGCAGCAGCCGTCAGACCGACAGCCGTGAGGATAGCGGTGCGTCGAAAGCGTGTTCGCAGGGCATCGCGCAAGCCAGGTATGCCTCCCGCCTGAAAGGCCGCGCGAAGCTGCGGCTGATAGACCTGAACGGTTGCGGCGAGGCAAATCACGTATGCTGAATTCACGATTGAAGCGTAGAAAAAGTAGATACCTGCTGTGCGGACATCTTCGAGCGACGTAATGATGAACCGGTCAAGATAGACGCTTCCGGCAAGGCCGAGGTCGCTCAGATAGATTTTGGCTGCGCTCGACCCGACCGAGGAAATGAAACCCGTTCGTATCAAGCGGACGCGTCCAAGGATGGCTTGATAGTCGGCCAGATATTGTCGGGCCATCAGGAGATGGCTGATTGCAATGCCACCGAGCCAGCACCACGCAAGAGCCTCGATCGTTCGGAGAGATGGCATCGCCAAGGCAAGCAGCATGAAGGGAAGGACCCACGCGCCATTGCGGAAAAAAAGCAGGAGATTGGCGAATGTCGATCGGCTGCGCGCGAGAAGTGCGATTTGCAGATCGAAGCCCAGCAATTCAAGCATCAGGATCGCAATTGCGAGCCAGGGCGAGAATGGCAATTGCAACAAGCCCGCATTCACCAGCGAGTACAACAGAGCCGAGCATAGCGCGCCCGCCAAAACCGAGATTGCCAGTCTTTCGCGCGCTATTCCCACGGCCTCGTCGTGCCCGATCCCCACCATATTGCGCGCCATAAAGAAGTTCAGGCCCAGTCCTGCGACCGACGGCAACAGGCCTGCGGCGCCGGCCAGAAGCGCGAATGTGCCGATGTCATCCAACGTCATGAATCGCGCCATGAACATCGCAAGGAGGAATCGCGATCCCAACCCAACCGTGCGAAGCGCGGCATTGGCTATCGCAATGTTCAAATACGAATTCCTCTAGTGGCGCGAAACGCTGCAGATCGTTCGCATGAAAAATTAAGAAGAGCCCTGATATTCCCCGGAAAGTTAACACGATGCGTATTTTGTTCGACAGCCGCTGGATTGCTCCGCACGGGATTGGGCGGGTCGCGCGTGAGTATCGCGACCGGATGGTCCGCGAGTTCGACGTGATGGAACTTCAAGATGGCCCGAGCCCGTCGAGCCCTGTGGATTGGTGGTTTCTTGCCAAGGCATTCCGCAGGTCTGGCGCGGACATCCTGTTCGTTCCGGGCTATAATGGGACGCCGCTCGTTGGAAAGCAGCAGATCTTCATTGTCCATGACCTGATTCATTTCGGACAGGCCGAGCCGAACGGCTTTCGAAAGCGGCTCTATTATAATACGGTCACGCGTGCAGCGGCGGCGCGAAGCACATTGATCACGGTTTCGCGGGCGTCCGCGGAAGAACTGGTTCGGCATTGGCCCGAAACGCGTGGGCGTGTCGATGTTGTTCCCAATGGGATCTCCGACGCATTCAGGGGCATTGAGCCGGTGGCCGGTTCGGCTCGCAATGGCCTTGTCGTGTTCGGGAATGGTCGCTGGCAGAAGAACCTCGGACGGATGCTGGGAGCGATCGGCCTTTGGCAGCGAAGGGGTGGCCCAGGCTCGGAGGCTCCGATCACCATTGTCGGCTCTCCGGAACCAGCGCGAACGCTGGCGGATGCTGCCGGTGTCAGAAATCTTGTCTGTGCAGGTCGACTGAGCGATGAAGATGTCGCCCAATTGTTTCTGCATTCGTCGGCACTTCTCTTTTGTTCGCATGCTGAAGGGTTTGGCTTGCCCGTGCTGGAGGCCGTCGCTTGTGGGTGTCCGGTCGTTGCCTCCGACATCGAAGTCATGCGTGAAGTCGGCCAAACGGGATGTGTGTTTGTCGATCCCACTTCCGAACAAGCGATCGCGGACGGGATAGAACTGGCAACTGCCTTGGTAATAGAACGGCCGTCGCGAACGGCAATGATCGCGCACCATGACTGGGACGCAAGCTATGCGAAGGTCTCGGCACATATTCGCGACCTCGCCGCATCGCTGAACTTGCCATGACACCAAGCAGGTCGGGTCGGCAATGCGTCGGCGCGACAACTTCTTCATGTTTCATTGCTGACTGACGCGGGCACTGCATCGGAGCGCGCGTTCCGGCGACTTTGGGGTCGCGCGCAGGCAATCGCCAGCACGATCGATGGCAAAACGCTCTCGATGACATTTGCAGCGGTCCCGATGCCGAGCATTGCGACGATCAGCACAAAATCCCGCCTGCCTCGTCCGCCGGCCTCGACCGAGCGAATTGCCCCACGAAACAGAAGAAACGCAAATATAAAGGAGGCGATGCCAAAGGTGATGAACAGGTAAATGGCAAGATTGTCACCGGGATTATAGCTATCGGGATGGGCAAGTTGCTGGGGGGAGCCGATGCTGCCCAGGCCGCGTCCGAAAATCCATTGCACCGGATCATTGCGGTCAATCATTGCGATCGCATTCGGCCATGTGTTGAGGACTCGATCTGCAAAGGAGCTATAATCTGCGCCTGCACCCGTTCCTGCAGGATACAATGCCGGCCCATAGGTGAGCGCGAGAAACGGGCCTGCAAAGACGAGCGCAATCCAGAACGCGACGATGCTGACAGCCGCCCATCGCCGTCGCGCCGCCCTGGTCTCGCGAATACGGCCGACCAGGAAATAGACAATGGGCAGGCAGGCCATTGCAACCAGCGGAGATTTTGAGGTTGTATAGTAAATCGCAAGACATCCTGCCGCCCAGTAGACGGCACGCCAGACGAGCGATTTCGTCCTGTGCTCAAGCGCCACATAGCAGATCAGTATTTGCGCTGCCGCTGTGTAGCTCGCGCGGGTGAAGCCCGACAGACGCTGCATGCCATAGGCTTGCCAGTCACGCGCCGCGACCATCTGGCGGCCCATAACCTCGTAACTCGCGTCCACCCAGGGGTAGCGGACCATGATATTGATCAGCACACCAGCCGTGGCGATGAAGAAGATCGGAATCATTGCGTCGATCAACCGATCGTGCATCCGTCGCTGGGTGATCGCGAGGGCAACAAGGAAGGACAGCCAGATATAGAGCGCGAATCCGATCTCGGCGGCCGTCCGGCCAAGCGCAAACGAAAGAATAATCGCGAGAATGGCAAATGCCAGCGTCGCCAATATAGGCGCCGTGGATTCTGTATCACCGATACGAGTGATGAAATGACAAAGAAGGGCGATGATAGCGAGACCGGCGGGCGAGTAGGCGAGCAAAGTGAGTCCAACCGCAGGAAGCGCAAAGCGGATCACACCGCCAAACGCATCGAAATAGAGATAGGATATGCCCGCTGCGATGAGCGCAAGGCCGGCAAAGGAATCAAACGCGCCATTCGACCGCGCCTCTCCCGGAAGGCGCTGGAGCGAGATGATCGATTTGAGGGTTGCAAATGGTGGCACGGCGCTACCTGGCCTTGCCAGCGATGACGTGCTGATCGTGGCTGGCGTCCATGGCCTCGGTCACGAAGCTGGCGAATTCTGACATGAACCGTGATTTCGCATAGCCCAATGCATGAGCGCGAATGGCATCCGGATCGAATGTGTCGGCACAGGATTCATAAGCCAGAATGCCATCTTTGAGCGCTTCAACCGACTGGTCGCGAAAGAAGATCCCGGTCTTGTGATCGATGACCGTTTCGGTCGCTCCCCCGCTGGCAAAGGCGATAACGGGTCGGCCGGACGCCATTGCCTCGACAGGCGCGATACCGAAATCCTCTTCTCCCGGCATCAGGAAGGCGCGGGCCTCCGCATAATAGCGTTTCAGATCGTCAAAGGAGCATCGCCCGACAAAGCTGATCGTCGAACCCGCGATTGATCGCAATCGGCTGGTTTCCGGACCATCACCGGTAATGATCAGCCTTCGGCCCAGCGCATTGCAGGCTTCGATCGCCAGATCGATGCGTTTGTAGGAGACATGCCGTCCGGTGATCAGGTAATAATCGCCGATCGCCTCGCTTATCGAGAAATCGTCCACATCCACGGGGGGATAAATGACGGTGGCATCGCGGCGATAGTAGCGACTGATGCGCGAAGCAACATAGCGAGAATTGGCC
>JANNLW010000057.1:0-8158 GCA_031397145.1 Sphingomonadales bacterium
GATCGGCGCAATCGTCGATCAGGATGAGGCCGCCGGCGCCCACAGCATCACCTGTGCGCAGGATCGTTCCCAGATTGCCTGGATCACGCAACCGCTCTGCAACCAGCCAGATACCGGCACTGGTCTGGTCGAGCGACACCAGTGGCGCCAGCATCTCCGGATAAATACCGATAACAGCACCGGGATTGTCCTTGCCCGACAGTTTCGAGAGGATGTTGATCGACGTGACAAAAACTTCGCCACCACCTGATTCGGTTGCAGCGGCCAGCTTCTCCACCAGCGGATGTGTCGCGCTATCGGCCGCATACCAGAGCATTTGTGGCGCAATTCCGGCATCGAGTGCCTCAGTCAGGATGCGCAACCCTTCGGCGAGGAACAGGCCTTCAGCACGCCGGTGTTTCTTGTCTCGCAGACTGCGAACCCGCTTGACGAGCGGGTTGGAAAAGCCGGTGATTTCACGCGACACTCACTCTGCCTCGTTGAATTTTGCCTCGACCAATTCGGCAAGCGAGACGACTGCGGCCTCTGCTCCTTCGCCCTGCGCGCTGATGATAATCTCGTCACCCATTGCCGCGCCCAACATCATGAGCCCCATGATCGACGTGCCGACCACTTTGGATCCATCTTTTTCGACCTCGACCCGGACGCCAATCCCCGCCGCCATCGTCACGAACTTGGCGCTCGCCCGTGCATGAAGGCCGCGCTTGTTGGTAATCAGGACGGTGCGAACCGCACGGCTCACGCAGCGGCCTCGCCAAGCACTTCAGAGGCAACAGAGATATATTTGCGCCCCGCTTCTCGCGCGGCCGCAACGGCGGCAACCACGCTCATCGTGCGGCGCGCACCTTCGAGCCGGATGAGCATCGGCAGGTTTACGCCGGCTATCACTTCGATCCGCCCGGTTTCCATTAGGGAAATGGCAAGGTTTGAGGGCGTTCCCCCAAACAGGTCGGTCAGGATAATGACGCCGCGTCCCTGATCAACCCGCGCGACAGCGGCGGCAATATCGGCACGACGCATTTCCATATCATCATCAGGCCCGATGCAGATGCTCTCCATCGCTGCCTGCGGTCCCACCACATGCTCCATCGCCGTCACAAATTCGACCGCGAGACGACCATGCGTCACCAGCACTAACCCGATCATCAAATTCCCGCCTGCAAACCAGTCTGTTTTTGTCCCGACCCCTCCAAGGTCTCCAGCGAGTCGTCCGCTGGAAGGCCAAGGTCACGATGGACTATCGTGGGCGAAAATCCCGCAGTGCGCAACCGGGCGGCGATTTTTTCGGCAACATGTACCGATCTGTGACGCCCGCCGGTGCATCCCAGCGCAATCGTGACATAGGCTTTTCCCTCTGCCCGGTAACGCGGCAGCAACAGCAAGAGCAGGTCTTCGATCCGCGCAACCGCTTCGGCGTAGGCAGGATCCGCACGAACATGGAGGGCGACAGCTTCGTCCAATCCGCTGAGCGGGCGCAATGCATCATCCCAATGCGGATTGCGTAAGAAGCGCATATCAAACACGAGGTCGGCGTTGCGAGGCAATCCGCGAGCAAACCCGAATGACATCACTGTAAGTGCAGGCTCGCCACCGCCATCGCTTTCAAAGCGGTTGCGCAGTTCGAGCCTCAGGTCATTCGTTGTACTCGCGGTAGTGTCGATTACATGATCGGCCCACCGCCGGAGCGGAGCAATCAATTCGCGTTCACGGGCTATCCCGTCGCTCGCCGGCCGGTCTGGTGCAAGAGGGTGGCGTCGTCGTGTCTCGGAATATCGGCGCTCGAGTTCCGATCCCGAGCAATCCAGAAAAAGCGTGGCGATATTCTCACCTGCGTTTTCACGCATGGCCTTGATCCGGTCAATGATTGCCTGCGCTGCAAACCCTCTTGTCCGGCTGTCGATTCCCAGTGCGAGCGGCCGCGCGCCTTGCGCGCCTTCGGGAAGCCGCGTGTCGAGCAATCTCGCCAGCAAGGCAAAGGGGAGGTTGTCAACGGCTTCCCATCCCATGTCTTCGAGCGTCTTGAGGGCTGTTGATTTGCCCGCACCCGACATGCCCGTGACGAGCAGTATCCGGTCGGGGCGGACGGTTTCGGTCATTTGTTGGCCAATGACTTCAACGCGAGTTCGACCTTTATCGGCGCAGAGTCCTCAAATGCGGCCAGTGCGACAAGCGGCAAGTCAAATCCAGCTAATGTGCGGCTTTGGTTTGGAGACGGCATGCGTGGCACGGTATCGTCGACGGTTACGATCAAGGCGACGGGAACGCCGCTTTCGAATGGCATTTCCACCAACCCGACGCCGCGCACCTCCATCCGTCCGCGAATTGTTTCTGGTGCCGATGCAACCAGCCCGTCTCCGGAGCGCGTCAAAATCGTGTAATCATCGCTGACCAGCACGGCCCCACGGTCAATCAAGCGCAGCGCCAGATCAGACTTGCCGCTTCCCGGTCGCCCGGCAATGAGGACAGCATGTCCATCAATCGCCACCGTCGAGGCGTGAACGGTTTCAGAAGAGAGGGTCGTCATGTCGACATGTCCTCCAGTACGGGCAAACGAACGATAATTCGCGCACCCAGCTGGCCGGGCTCTCGCGAGACTGCGGCAATGACCCCGTCATGGCCGTTCACGATCGTCCGTGCAATCGAAAGGCCTAAACCCGAATGCTTGCCAAAAGCTTCACTTTCCGGCCGATCACTGTGAAATCGTTCAAAAATCATCTCGCGGGCTGTTTCAGGGATACCCGGCCCGTCGTCGTCGACAGTAATTATTACATGTTCGGCAAGCCGTGTTGCGGAAATTCTCACAACGCCGCCGGGAGGTGAAAATGACTCGGCATTGTCGAGCAGGTTTTCCAGCACGCGTGCCAGTTGGGCGGCATCCCCCTGGACCATGGCTGTTCCGACACCTGGCCGCGCGAACGCGATCGTCAGGGCATTTGCCGTCGATCGGGCCCGACGTGTCTCCAGAAGATTCTCAATGAGCTTTCCCAAATCGACAGCCTCGAAACGTGTTCGCGCAAGCTTGGCATCTATTCGAGACAGGTCCGCAATATCGGTCACCAGGCGATTGAGCCGTTGCACGTCTTCGCAGATGATATTCTGCAATTGATCGCGCAACTCGGGTTTTGTGACGTTGCGCAGCCCCTCGGCGGCGGAACTCAGCGAGGCGAGCGGATTCTTGATTTCGTGTGCGACATCTGCAGCGAAGGCTTCGGTCGCATCGATGCGCTGACGAAGTGTGTGTGTCATATCGGAGAGGGCGCGGGCCAGCAGGCCAATCTCGTCATTGCGCGATGGCAAGCGGGGAACATTCACTTCCCGGTCGCGGCCAGTGCGCACCCGCACTGCCGCGCTGGCAAGGAGGCGAAGTGGTTGAGCGATCGTCCGCGCGAGGAAAAGCGAAAGCAGGACCGAAAGCAAGGTGACAAAGGAAATAATATAGCCGAGTCGGGTTCGTTCGGCTCGCACATATCGCCGGATATCGCGCGCATTACGATCGGTGCGGAGTGTCATGGGGGCGCCGGATGCAACCGGTGCAGTGGACCAGATCATATGTGTCCGGTCCATCGCAAGTTGCCATCCCTCGCCACGCCGGGCCCACTGGCTCGGCGGAGAAAATCCCCTGAAAAAGTCTGGTTCGCGCGCATCCACGACGAAATCGATCGCTTCGTCCATCCAGCTGGCAACATGGCGTTGCCAGGGTTCGGCCGAAGGATCGAGAAGTTTAAATCGTTGGCCAGTTCTTTTCCAATTATCTGCCACAATCCGCCCCTGCGCATCGGCCAGCCGGATGCGTGCACCGCTTTCGAGGCCAGCGGCGGTGATAAAGGATGTGCGTTCGGCGGGCGTCATTGGAGCCAACGCAATGGCAATAAGCCGCACTTCGGTTCTGGCCTGGCCAAGCCGCTCATCGATCAGGCGCGTACGATAACTGTCGAGATAGAAGAAGCTGCCTGCAAGCAAAGCAAGCGCAAACACATTGACCGCCAGAATCCGTTGACGAAGCGAAAGCCTGCCCGACCAATGAAGGCGCGATGCGGCCGTTTCAGCCGGCGGCGAAGCGATATCCCGCACCATAGAGTGTGTCGATTGCATCAAAGTCGGGATCCACCTGACGAAACTTGCGCCTGAGACGCTTGATATGACTGTCTATCGTCCGATCATCAACATAGACATCGTCCTGATACGCAGCATCCATCAATTGATTGCGGCTCTTTACGACATCGGGGCGATGCGCGAGTGTTTCGAGGATCATGAATTCGGTGACCGTAAGCGAAACATCCTTGCCGTCCCAAAGGACACGGTGTCGCGCAGAATCCATTGAAAGCCGCCCCCGAACAATGTTCGAAGAACTGTCGGCTCGTGCGTCGGCTTCCGGTGTCCGCCGACTTTCCGCGCGGCGCAGGACCGCTCGTACGCGGGCGATAAGCAACCGATGGGAGAATGGCTTCGCGACATAATCATCAGCACCGGCCGCCAGACCAAGCTCTTCATCATTCTCGTCGTCTTTCGACGTCAGGAATATGACCGGCATTTCGATTTTCTCGCGCAGTTTGCGAAGTAGTTCCAGGCCGTCCATTTTAGGCATCTTGATGTCGAAAATGCCAAGGTCAGCAGGGTTGGCAGTCAGGGCTTTCAACGCCATCTCACCATCAGGATAGAGGCGCGTGCGAAACCCTTCGCCCTGGAGTGCAATTGAAACTGAGGTCAATATGTTGCGGTCATCGTCGACCAACGCGATGGTTGTCTCATTCTCGATCTGGTTATCGTCGGCCGACATGCTGGCTCGCATAAGCGAGGCGGGGCATCGCGGCAACATCAACGGTTGTTAACGCAGTTTATACCATGCCGGTTTGACGCGAATGACACCCTCCCTTATGCGCGCATGCGACTCTGTTGTATTAGCATACAACGCAGATGATTCTAGTCAGATGGAGATTCAACGTGGCCAATGGCGCCTCCAATAACCCGCTCGCAAAGCAGGGCATCAGCACCTCCGCCACACTGTTTTGCAATCAGGGTACAGCCCAATTGATCGAACAGGCGATTTCGCGAAACGAGGGAATGCTTGCCGCTGATGGCCCCCTGGTCGTCACAACCGGTAAACATACAGGCCGTTCTGCGTCCGATAAATTCATTGTCAGGGATGCTGAAACCGAAAACACGGTGTGGTGGGGCAAGACCAATGCTGCGATGTCACCCGATCACTTTGCCGCGCTCAAGGCTGATTTCCTTGCCGAAGTGGCGAAGAAGGATACGCTGTTCGTGGCTGACCTGTTCGGTGGCTCTCAGCCTGAGCACCGTGTGAATGTCCGTGTCGTCAACGAATTGGCCTGGCACAATCTTTTCATTCGCACCCTGCTGGTGCGGCCGACCACATCAGAACTCGAAGGCTTTGTCCCCGAATACACGATTATCGATCTACCAAGCTTTCGTGCAGACCCAGCGCGCCACGGTTGTCGCAGTGAAACCGTAATCGCTGTCAATTTCAGTGAAAAGTTGATCCTGATCGGCGGCACTGCTTATGCAGGCGAGATGAAGAAGTCGGTCTTCGGCATTCTCAATTTCCTCTTGCCGGTCAAGGGAGTGATGCCGATGCACTGCTCGGCCAATATCGGTCCCAATGGCGACACTGCAGTGTTCTTCGGCCTGTCCGGCACAGGAAAGACAACGCTTTCTGCCGATGCCAGCCGCACGCTGATTGGCGATGACGAACATGGCTGGTCCGATACGGCAGTCTTCAATTTCGAGGGCGGTTGCTATGCCAAGATGATCAATCTCTCGCCCGAGGCGGAGCCCGAGATTTTCGCGACCACCAAGCGTTTCGGCACAGTACTCGAAAATGTCGTCATCGATCCGGTCACACGGCAACTCGATTTCAACGACAACAGCCTGGCGGAAAACAGCCGCGGTTCCTATCCGATCCATTTCATTCCGAATGCCTCGGAAAAGAATATGGGACCGGTGCCCAAGAACATCATCATGCTGACGGCCGATGCCTATGGCGTGCTGCCTCCGATCTCGAAGCTTACGCCTGATCAGGCGATGTATCATTTCCTGTCTGGCTATACGGCGCGTGTCGCCGGCACGGAAATCGGAGTAACCGAGCCGTCCGCGACGTTTTCGACCTGCTTCGGCGCTCCGTTCATGCCCCGGCATCCAAGTGTTTATGGCAATCTCCTCAAGGAACGCATCGCCAGGGGCGGCGTCTCGTGCTGGCTTGTCAATACCGGCTGGACGGGCGGGGCCTATGGCACGGGAAGCCGCATGCCCATCAAGGCCACGCGCGCGCTCTTGAACGCAGCGCTTGACGGCAGTCTTAACAATGCCACGTTCCGCAAAGATCCCAACTTCGGCTTCGACGTTCCGATCGAAGTGGCTGGTGTAGACAGTGCCATCCTCGATCCGCGCGGCACTTGGGCCGACAAGGACGCATATGATGTGACGGCGCAAAAACTGGTGCGACAATTCATAGAGAATTTCGCCCAATTTGCAGATCATGTGGACGAAGGCGTCCGCCAATCGGCGCCAAAAGCGGCCTGAACAGCCCGGAAATCTTCGGGCCTTTGAAAAAGAAGACCCGGAAATGACCGACTATCGCCCAAGACTGTTCGAATACGACGCTGAAATACGGCGTATCGGAGAAGGCCTGATTGCGTGCACTTTACCGCGAGAAGACTGGACCCACGAAGCGCATCTCGCCACTTGCCTTTGGATCATTCGTGACCGGCCTGATATCGACGCGGAGCGCGATTTGCCGCAGATCATTCCGCGCTACAACGAAAGCGTTGGCGGGGTGAATAGTGATACCGAGGGGTATCATGAAACGATCACCCAGATTTACATCCAGGCAGTCCGTGATCATTTGTCAGAAATTGAGCGACATGCTTCCTTGACTGATGCAGTGAATGCCCTGCTCGTTTCGGACCGAGGTAAACGGGACTGGCCGTTGCGATCCTACTCGCCCGAAAGGCTCTTTTCAGTTGAGGCGCGGCGAAGGTTTGTTGATCCCGACCTTTAAATAGGATCCACGTTCAGCGCGGCTCCGTCGCTTCCAGTGACCCGCACCCGTACCCCGACAGCGGCGTCCGCCCCTTTGGCGATCCACACGCTGTCGCCGACCTTGACCCGGCCCTTGCCACCGACGATTGCCTCCACAACGATCACGCTTTCGCCGATCAGGCGCGCACCGCGATCATTCAGGTTGGGGTCGGTGGATTCGGTGGGATTGAGTGCGAACCAGCGACGCCCCACATAGACCGACACGATCGAGAGCACAGCAAAAAAACCGACCTGCAGCGGCAGGGAAATGGGCATAACCCAGGCAACAAGGCCTGTGGCGATTGCCGCTCCCGAAAGCCAGATCAGGAAAAATCCCGGTGCAACAATTTCGGTAGCACCAAGCAACACGCCAAGCGTCAGCCAGAACCAGTGGGGCGCGAGCGATTG
The DNA here is from genome assembly GCA_031397145.1 of Sphingomonadales bacterium. GTDB lineage: Bacteria > Pseudomonadota > Alphaproteobacteria > Sphingomonadales > Sphingomonadaceae > Aquisediminimonas. The sequence goes on from JANNLW010000057.1 coordinate 7,447, forward strand.
GAAAAGGTCACCCATTGTCCTTGCCCTTGCCCAGCGCATCGCGTGCCAGTTCACCAATACCGCCCAGCGTGCCGATCAGGGCAGTCGCCTCGACCGGGAAAAGGATGGTCTTGGCATTGGGGGATGTGGCAAACTGGCTGATCGCATCGACATATTTCTGCGCGACGAAATAGTTGATCGCTTGGGTATTCCCGTTGGCGATGGCTTCGGACACAACCTTGGTTGCCTGCGCTTCCGCTTCTGCCTCTCTTTCACGGGCCTCTGAATCCCGGAACGCGGCCTCGCGCCGGCCTTCGGCTTCTAGAATCTGCGCCTGCTTGCGGCCTTCTGCGATGTTGATATCGTTCTGTCGCTGCCCTTCGGACTCAAGAATGGACGCACGCTTTTCGCGTTCGGCCTTCATCTGGCGCGTCATTGCATTGACGATATCGGCGGGCGGACGAATGTCTTTCAGCTCGACGCGCGTCACTTTTACGCCCCATGCTTCCGTTGCAAGATCAATGACAGAGAGCAATTGTGCATTGATCTGGTCACGTTTGGACAGTGTTTCGTCGAGATCCATCGAGCCCATCACCGTGCGAAGGTTGGTTGTCGTCAACTGCATGATGGCGAGATAGAGATCGGACACTTCATAGGCCGCCTTGGGGGCATCGAGCACCTGGAAGAACACGACGCCATCGACAGCGACCATCGCATTGTCCTTGGTGATGAT